>WGBJ01000361.1 GCA_015494385.1 Marinosulfonomonas sp. | reverse complement strand
GCGTCGACAGGAACCTATCTGGAGAATCCCCCAATGACCCTATCCCACGGCCGCCCCTATCTTGCCATTCCCGGACCATCCGTGGTGCCCGACAGGGTGTTGCAGGCGATGCACCAACCCGCACCAAATATCTATGGTGGGGCGCTGGCCGATACGGTGCGCAGCATTATTACCGACCTGAAAACGGTGGTGCGCACGCAGCATCAGGCGACCATCTATATCGCCAACGGCCATGGCGTATGGGAAGCCGCGCTGGCCAATGTCCTGTCGCGCGGGGACAAGGTTCTGGTGCTGGCGACGGGGTTGTTCGGGCTTGGCTGGGCCAATATGGCCGAACGGTTGGGGGCCGAGGTCGAGATTCTGGATTACGGCAACCGGTCCGACATTGATCTGGCGCAGGCCGAAGCAGTTTTGCGCGCCGATACCGAAGGCCGGATCAAGGCGGTGATGGCGGTGCATGTGGACACCTCGACCTCGGTGCGCAATGACATTCCGGCGTTGCGGGCGGTGATGGACCAGACGGGGCATGATGCCCTGCTGATGGTGGATTGCATCGCGTCCCTTGCGGTTGAACGGTTTGAAATGGACGCATGGGGCGTCGATGTGGTGGTCGCGGCCTCGCAAAAGGGGATCATGGTGCCGCCGGGGCTGGGCTTTGTGTTTTTCAACGACAAGGCCGACGCGGCGCGGGAAAAGGTGGATCTGGTCAGTTACTACTGGGACTGGCGGCCACGGGCGCAGCCAGATGATTTCTACCAGTATTTCGCGGGCACCGCCCCGACACACCACATCTTTGCCCTGCGCGAGGCGCTGGACATGCTGGTGCACGAAGAAGGGGTCGAGGCCGCATGGGCCCGCCACGCCAAGCTGGCACAGGCGGTCTGGGCGGCGTTTGATGCCTGGGGTTTGCGGGGGCCGGCCGAATTGAACATCGCGGATGTGAATAAACGCAGCCATGCGGTGACAGCGGTGCGCATCGGCGCGCCCGAAGGCACAGCACTGCGCGACTGGGTGTGTGATAAAACAGGGGTGACGCTGGGCATCGGCATCGGCATGGCGCCCCCGGGTGATCCGGCCTGGCACGGGTTTTTCCGCATCGGCCACATGGGGCATGTGAACGCGCATATGCTGCTGGGTGTGCTGGGCGTGATCGAGGCAGGCATGGACGCGCTGGGCATCGAGCATGGCGACGGCGCGCTGTCGGCGGCGGCGCGGGTGGTGGCAAGCGCCTGATAATTCAGGCGCTTGCGGTATTGTCTATTAGGCCTTGTCCGCCAGCGCCTTGCACCAGTCTTCCATTGCGTCTGTGGCCATCGGCATGGGGGGCTCCATGAACGAAATGTGGAAGTGGTCGCCCATATCGGTCACACCGATCGAGCGCGGGCGCACGGCCAGAACGCGCGGGTTGGGCAGTTTGATGCCAAAACAGAACAGGATGTTTTTCGCGTCCTTGATTTCCGGCGCGATGTCACCGTCGATGGATTTTGTGTGGCTCAGGTGGTCGAAAATACCGATGTAGGCCACTTTCGGGTGGGCATCGATGTTGACCTTCAGTGCGGCAAGGATTTCGTCAACCGAAGTCAGCGAGGTTTCGTCTTTGCCGATTTGCAGATCGAAAGTGGGGTATTTTTCCATCAACAGGGATTGTTTCATTACTGGCGTCCTTTTGGTTGGGGTTGGACGGGGGACATGACACTGCTGGTGTAAAATGGCGATGTGGCAGTTTGTCGTTGCGGGCGGGATAAGAGAATTAATGCCTGCGGCGCGGATATTTATGGAACAAAGATGGGGTTAGTTGACGAGTTTCATAAACCGCTCGCGGCTGATGTTGGCGCCGCAGGCCAGCAGGCCGATGTTCTTGCCTTCGCAGTGTTCTTTCAGCGGCCCCAGCGCACCGGTGAGCGAGGCGGCGCAGGCGGGCTCGACCATCAGTTTCAGGGCGCTGTTCATCAGGCGCATGGTGTTGCGCAGGTCGTCATCGTGAACGCGCACAATGTCGGTGACGTTTTCGCGGGTCAGGCCATAGGAATAGGGCAAAGCGGTGGGCGAGCCGAGGGAATCGGCGATTGTATCGACCTTTTCCAGACGTTCGGGCGCGCCGGAGCGGAAGCTGCGGAACATGCTGTCGGCGCCATAGGGCTCAATGCCGAAGATTTCGATTTCGGGGTTCAGCAGTTTCAGCGCTTTTGACATACCGCTGATCAGCCCGCCGCCGCCAACCGGCAGGATCACCACATCAAGGTTTGCGGCATCCGCGAACATTTCCGCCCCGCAGGTGGCCGAGCCAAGGGACATGTTATAGCCCTCGAACGGGTGGACCACGGTGCGGCCCTCGGATTCGGCGATTTCCTCCATCACCGAGAAAACCTCGTGAATATCGTCACACAGCACCAGTTCCGCGCCCAGGGCACGGCAGCCGTCAATGCGGATCGGGTCGGCGGTTTTCGGGATGGCGATTTTGGCCGAGGTGCCCGCCGCCTGTGCCGCCCATGCCAGCGCCAGCGCGTGATTGCCGCCGCTGGCCGCGGTGACACCGGCGGCGTGTTGGTCCGGCGTCAGGGCCTGCACCGACAACAGATTGCCGCGCGCTTTGAAGGATCCGGCCTTTTGGAACAGCTCAAGCTTCATCACCGCGCGTGCGCCTTTGGGCAAGAGATCCTCCAGCCCTGTCTGGCGCAATTCCAGCATCGGGGTGTGGATGATCTGTTCCGCGATTTGCTGTTGCGCGGCTTTGATGGCGTCAAGGGTGATGTCGGTCATTCAGTTGTTCCAGGGTCCGTGTTGCACACCGTCCCTGTCTATCCGTTTAAAGCCGTGTTCGCCAAAGAAATCGCGCTGGGCCTGAATTAAATTGGTGCTGCCACGGGCAGTGCGGATGCTGTCATACCACGCCAATGCACCGGCGAGAACCGGCACGGGGATGCCGTTGGTCACGGCACTGGCGACCACGCGGCGCAGGGGGGCGATGGTGCTGTCCAGACGGGCGCGGATGGCGGGGGCAAGGATCAGCTCGCCCTGGGGCGGATCGCTGCGCAGGGCGTCGGCCAGATCGTTCAGCAGGGATGATCGGATGATGCACCCCGCGCGCCAGATTTCGGCGATGCGGGGCATGTTCAGGGACCAGTCGTATTCATCCGAGGCCGCCTGCAGCACGCGAAACCCCTGCGCATGGCCAAGGATGCGGGCGGCCATCAGGGCGGCTTGCAGATCGTCGGTATCGGGCAGATCAGCGGGGGTGGTGCCCGCCGTTAGCAGCCCTTGCGCCACCTCGCGGGTTTCCTTTTCGGCGGACCAGGCGCGTGCACCAACTGCGCCCTCGATTGCGCTGGCGGACTGGCCCAGTTTCAGCGCCTCGATCACGGTCCAGCGGCCGGTGCCTTTTTGGCCTGCCTGATCCTCAATCAGATCGACCACCGGCTTGCCGGTTTCGGGATCAACCGCTTGCAACACCTTGCCGGAAATCTCGATCAGGTAGGAGTGCAGCGGGCCGTCGTTCCAATCCTGAAACAGTGCGCCGATCTTGGCGGCATCCCACCCCACAACATCGCGCAGCAGCGCATAGATTTCGGCAATCGCCTGCATGTCGGCGTATTCGATACCGTTATGCACGGTTTTCACAAAGTGCCCGGCGCCATCGGGGCCGAGGTGATCAACGCAAGGGTCGCCTTGATATTTGGCGGCAATCTCTTGCAGGATTGGCTTTAGCTGTGTCCAGCTGTGTTTCGTGCCGCCAACCATCATTGATGGCCCATGCCGCGCGCCGCTTTCGCCGCCCGAAACGCCCATACCGACGAAATGCAGGTCATGTTCGGCCATCAAGGCGCTGCGCCGCCGTGTGTCGTGGAAATTGGCGTTGCCGCCGTCGATGATGGTGTCGCCCGGTTCCAGCAGGGGTGTCACGGCCTCGATCATCATGTCCATCGGTTTGGTTGACGGTATCATGAACAGGATCACCCGCGGGGTGGCAAGGCCCTGAATGAATTCTTCCAATGTATCAAAGGGATGCAGGTTTTTTACCAGTTCTCCGGCCTCTTGCATAAACGGCGCGATCCAGTCCACCTCGCGGTTGGTCACTGCCACCTGAAACCCGTGTTCCGCCATGTTCAACGCCAAGGCGCTGCCCATGGTTCCCAACCCGTAAACGCCGATTTGTGCTTTTGACATGGTCAATCCTTTGCTGTGTTAGCGCAAACATATACTGCCACATCAAGGATTTCCAGCGCCTTAGGCAGATTTGCTGCGGGCGGCGTCCAATGCGGCGGGAAGGGTGGTTTCCAGCAGGTCCAGATCAGCGGGCGTGCCGGCAGAAATGCGGATGCAGCGGTCTTCGGGGGCGACAAAGGGCATACGGATGAAAATATCGCGTTCGATCATTTCGGCCACAACGGCACGGGCGAAATCGCCATCACGTCCGCAATCGATGGTGACGAAATTGGTGGCCGAGGGCAGCGGTGTCAGGCCGTTGGCGCGGGCAATATCGCTGATCCGGTCGCGCGCTGTGGCGACTTTGGCAAGGGTCTGTTGCAGGTAATCCTGATCCTGCAAGGCAGCCAGCGCACCGGCTTGTGAAATGCGGCTCATGCCGAAATGGTCGCGCACTTTGGCAAAGCTGCCGATCAGATCCTTGTGGCCAATCGCGGCACCGACACGGGCACCGGCCATGCCATAGGCCTTGGAGAAAGTGCGCATGCGGATCACGCGGGGATCGTCGCCGTTGATCGGCGGGGCGGTGCCTTCGGGGGCAAATTCCACATAGGCTTCGTCCAGCACCATAAGGCAGCCATCGGGCAGGCGGTCGATCATATCGCTGACCACACCGGCGCTGTGCCAACTGCCCATCGGGTTGTCGGGGTTGGCAAGGTAAACCAGCTTGGCGTCTACCTCGGTGGCCTTGGCGATCAGGGCATCGGGATCCTCAAGGTCGTTCTTGAACGGCACCTGCACCAATTCGCCGCCAAACCCGTTCACATGGTAGTTGAAGGTGGGATAGGCACCGGCGGATGTGACCACCTTGTCGCCCTGCGTAACCGTCATGCGCACCAGAGAGCCAAGCAGCCCGTCAATGCCCGCACCGATCACGATGTTGTCCATGGTGACGCCGTGGTGGGCGGCCAAGGCATCGCGCAGATCATGGCTGGCGCTGTCGCCATACATCCATGTTTCCGGCACGGCATCCTGCATTGCCCTGATCGCCTTGGGCGAGGGGCCGAATACGTTTTCATTCGCGCCAAGGCGGGCGGCAAAAGCACGGCCACGGGCGCGTTCCTGCACCTCGGGGCCAACAAAGGGCGTGGTGGCAGGAAGCGAGGCGATCAGCGGGGTGTATCTGGGTGTATTCATGGGCGAATAGAAACCGCAAAACAGGCGGGGCGGCAAGGGGGGAGGGTTGAAAAACCTGCCTTGTGCCCCCAGATAAGAATTACTCGCAACTGCAATGGGTAACTTTATGAGTGCTAAAATGACACGCCGTGGCTTTCTTGCCACTACCGCCGCTGCCAGCGTTGTGCGCAGCGTGCCGACGCTTGCCACCCGCACGGGTGGACGCCGTATCCTGACGCTGGTTTATGACAAATCAATGGGCATGATGCGGGCGATTGAACGGGTTGTTCACTAACCTGCCATCAACACACAGCAGTTCGAACATTTTAGAGGCGTCCGGAGACGGCGTGAAAGAAAGTGTCGCACATTGCGTGGCCCTGGCGGTTGGTATAATCAGACGGTAAGCCCGACGCGTATTTTGTGGCAAGGGTAAATGGTATTTCGCCATGATTGGCGTATTTGCACAGGAAAGCCCGCTATGCTGAAAAAGATCATACTTGTCGCAGTGTTAGGGCTTGGGGCGGGAGGTGCCTAT
>WGBJ01000360.1 GCA_015494385.1 Marinosulfonomonas sp. | reverse complement strand
TGTTCACATAGGGCGCGATAAACGGGGTGGCAGCGGGCAGATAGGTTTGCATGCCGGCGATAAACTGCGAGAACCGTTCCGTCGGGCCGCCATTCGCATCGGTAAAAATGTTCTTGCCGGTTGTGCTGTCCAGAATGGAGTGGTGGATATGCATGGCCGAACCGGGCTGATCCGCCATCGGTTTCGCCATGAAAGTGGCAAAACAGTTGTGGCGCAGGGCGGCTTCTTTCAGCAGACGTTTGAAATAGAACACCTGATCGGCCAGCTTGACCGCATCGCCATGTTGCAGGTTGATTTCGATCTGTCCGGCACCGCCTTCCTGAATGATAGTGTCGATTTCAAAGCCCTGAGCCTCGGCGAAATCGTAAATATCGTCGATCACGGGGCCGTATTCGTCAATCGCCGACATGGAATAGGCCTGACGGGAAATCACCTGCCGTCCCGTGCGCCCCATCGGGGGTTCGATCGGGTGGTTGGGATTGGTGTTCTGGGCCACAAGATAGAATTCCATTTCCGGTGCCACAACCGGAGACCAGCCCTCGGCGGCATAGGCGTCCAGCACCCGTTTCAGCACGTTGCGCGGCACGGTTTCGATCGGCTTGCCCTGCAGATCGGTGACGTTGTGGATGATTTGCAAGGTGATATCACCGGCCCAGGGCGCGGCTACGGCGCTGTCGAAATCCGGCGTCAGCACCATGTCGCGTTCGGCGTACTGGTTTTCGATGTCGTCGATTTCCACATAGGAACCGGTGATCGTCTGATAGAAGATCGCGTCGGACAGATACATCTGGTCCATCTTGCCGAATTTGCGCGCCGGCATGCATTTGCCGCGGCTGGTGCCGGCGGTGTCGGCGATGATGCATTCGACCTCTTCCAGCCGTTTGCCTTTGATGTATTCCTGCGCTGCGGCAGGTAGTTTTTCGGTCCAGTGCCCTGCATCAGCCATCGGCTTTCTCCTGCTTTAGCAAACGTTCAAACATATCGGCGACCTGTGCTTGCGCCGCTTCAGGGCCCAGTTCCTCTGCAGCCTGTTCAAGCTGGTGATCCGGCACCAGCCCGCGCCCGCGTTTTTCGATCAGGCCGCGAACGAAATCCGTGCCGAATTCCGGATGCGGCTGCATGGTCAGCACCTTGTCGCCATAGGCCAGCACCGCATGTTCGCAAAAATCCGTACTGCCAAGGGTTTCGGCACTGTCCGGTTTTTCAAGCACCTGATCCTGATGCCAGGCATGCAGGGGCAGGGTGGTACCGTCGTTCATTTGATATTCCACATGGCCAATGGACCAGCCACCATCGTATTTGCCAACCTTGCCGCCAAGGGCCTGTGCAATGATCTGATGGCCAAAGCACACGCCGATCAGGGGCTGACCGGCGGCAATAATATCGCGCACCAGCTGCTCCAGCGGGGCGATCCAGTCGTGATCCTCGTAAACGCCAAAGCGGGATCCGGTAATCAACCAGCCATCCGCGTCTTGCGGGCTGTCGGGGAATTCACCGTCCAGAACCTTGTAAGTGTGAAAGCTGAAACCGCGACCGGCCAGCATTTTGACGAACATTTGGTCATAATCGCCAAAGTCCTCGACAAGCATATCCGGCGAGCGGCCGGTTTGCAGAATGCCTATTTTCATTGTCCACCTGTGTGACTGCGTTGCCCCATGGCTAGCATTGGCAGGGAAGGGGGGCAAGAATAATTTGATCAAATTATTTTTTGCCGTTAGACACATCCTCAAAGCAAAGGCCTTGTCTGGATTTGGCGGGCATGCTTTAAGCTTAAAGTGAACAGCCATTCAATTCTTGCGAGGCCCCCATGACCACACCGGAACTCAAAGCCAAAGACAAACCCGATCTGGGTTCATTCCAGTGGGATGACCCTTTTTTGCTGGAGGGTCAGCTGGATGAAGACGAACGCATGTTGCGCGATGCGTCCCGCGCCTATGCACAGGAAAAATTGCAGCCACGGGTGATTGATGCCTATGCCAATGAAACCTGCGATCCGGAAATCTTCCGCGAGATGGGCGAAATGGGCCTGTTGGGGATTACGGTGCCGGAACAATACGGCGGCCTTGGCGCGGGATACGTGAGCTATGGCCTCGTCGCGCGCGAGGTAGAGCGCGTGGATTCGGGCTATCGCTCGATGATGTCGGTGCAAAGCTCGCTGGTGATGTATCCGATCTATGCCTACGGGTCCGAAGAACAGCGGATGAAATACCTGCCGAAACTGGCCAGCGGTGAATATATCGGCTGTTTTGGTCTGACCGAACCGGATGCCGGCTCCGATCCGGGGGGTATGAAAACCGTGGCCCGCAAAACCGATGGCGGCTATGTGCTGAACGGGGCCAAAATGTGGATTTCCAACAGCCCGATTGCCGATGTGTTCGTAGTCTGGGCCAAATCCGAAGCCCACGGTGGTAAAATCCGTGGCTTTGTGCTGGAAAAAGGCATGAAAGGTCTGTCAGCGCCGAAAATCGAAGGAAAGCTGTCTTTGCGCGCCTCGATCACCGGTGAAATCGTGTTGCAGGATGTGGAAGTGGGCGAAGACGCGCTGTTGCCGCATGTGGAGGGGCTGAAAGGGCCGTTTGGCTGTTTGAACCGGGCGCGTTATGGCATTAGCTGGGGTGTGCTCGGGGCGGCGGAATTCTGCTGGCATGCTGCGCGGCAATACGGGCTGGACCGCAAGCAGTTCGGGCGGCCTCTGGCGCAAACGCAGCTGTTTCAGAAAAAGCTGGCGGATATGCAGACCGAAATCACGCTGGGGCTGCAAGGCTCCCTGCGGATCGGGCGGTTGCTGGATGCAGCCAATGCGGCACCGGAGATGATTTCGATGATGAAGCGCAACAACTGTGGCAAGGCGCTGGATATCGCCCGCATGTCGCGCGATATGCATGGCGGCAACGGCATCAGTCAGGAATTCCAGATCATGCGCCACATGTGCAATCTGGAAACCGTGAACACCTATGAAGGGGCCCATGACGTGCATGCGCTGATTCTGGGTCGCGCGCAAACCGGCTTACAGGCGTTTTTCTAGGAAGAACTCTTGAAATAGCATTAACA
>WGBJ01000359.1 GCA_015494385.1 Marinosulfonomonas sp. | reverse complement strand
GATTTGATTGCAATTCAAGCAGGTTTTACCTGTGCCGCCTTTACCACAATCGTCGGTCATCTAACCGAATTCAGGCACGCCAAACTTCTACCCGCTGATTTTGGCGGCTTTGCAGCCACCTGATTCTTTCTGATTCTTTTCAATTGGTTAATCCACCGGAGTTAAGGCAGTATATCCTTCAAAAGTTATCATATCGGCAATCTTGCGGGCCTCGATTTCGGCTTGCGGGCTTCGGACAGTCCAGCAGTTGACATGAGCCCCCTTCGCTTTCAGTTCCGCCACCCGCGGATTTTGCAGATCATCGTGGCGGTGACTGATAAAACAGGCCCCGATCCGATCGTAATCGGGAATGCCGCGTAAACGGGCACGGGTTTCTTCGTTCAGCAGCGGCCAATGCTCGGCCGGAAAAGAACAGCTGACGATCCCGCGCGGGGTTTGCGGCGATGCATCGGCAAATGCGGCAACCGAATAGGGGTTGAAAGCCATCACTGCAACGGAGCCGGTATAGGCATTCAATGCGTCGGCCACGGATTGTTCCAATGGGCCTACGTCCGGTCCCATCGCCCCGTCCTGATCCTTGATTTCAATCAAAAGCGGTGTGCGACCGTCAACCAATGACAGGACTTCCGGCAATGCGGGAACGGTTTCATCCATACCCTTCAACCGGATTTCCCTTAGTTCATCACGGCTGAAGGTACGGATTGCACCGCGCGCGTCCGTCAGGCGGGACATTTCATAATCATGGAACACCATGGCATGACCGTCTTTGGACAGTTGCACGTCCAGTTCAATGCCGTAACCGGCCTCAATCGCCGCCTGAAATGCCTTGCGGGAATTTTCGAGAATCCCCGCAGAAACGTCATGGTACCCGCGATGCGCCAGTGGCCGCCGGAAAAAGCTGTCGGAAAGCGTTGTCATTTGATCTGGAAAATACCTTCGATTTCAACCGCAACCCCCAGCGGCAAAGCCGGAGCACTTACTGCGGCCCGCGCATGGCGGCCGGCATCCCCGAACAGTTCAACCAGAAAATCCGAAGCGCCATTCACCACTTGTGGCTGCTGGGTAAAATCAGGGGTCGAGTTTACAAACCCGCCCAGCTTCACAACCCGCACCAGCCGGGACAGATCACCACCACAGGCGGCCTTTAGCTGCGCCACAAGGCCCAGCGCACAGGTTTTCGCGGCGGCGGCACCGGTTTCGACATCCATGTCATCGCCCAGCTTGCCCAAAATCAGCCCGTCCAGCCCGTTGGATATCTGACCTGAAACAAACACCAGATCCCCGACAATCACATATGGCACATAATTCGCCGCAGGCGCGGGGGCATCAGGCAGGGTAACGCCCAGCTCTTGCAGGCGGGCTTCGTAATCATTGCTCATCTGGTTTCTCCGTTGGATCAGAATTCGACCCGACGCTAACCGCGATTGCGGCGCAGGAAAACCGAAAAGATCACCCTTCGCGAAATGCTTTGGCAAAATAATCGGTAAAGGGTTTCACCAGATAGGCCAGCGGGGTGCGATCATTGGTGCGGATAAACGCCTGCACCGGCATGCCCGGAATCAGCACAGCCCCTTCGGGCAGCTTTTTCGTTTCCCCGTCCAGCAGCATGATTTCAGAGCGGTAATAGCTGATGCCGGTGCGTTCGTCCGTGAACGCATCGGCAGAAACCTTTACCACCTTCCCGATCAATTCCGGCGTGGTGCGGGAATCAAAGGCGGGAAAACGCAAAACCACCTCTTGGCCGACAAAGACCTGATCAATGTTGATGTTTTTAACTCTGGCAGCAATCACCAGCGGACGATCCTGCGGCACCAGATACAAAACCGGTTCAGCCGGGCGGATAACAGACCGCGGCGCAAAAAACTGCATGCCATAGACCACCCCCGCCAGCGGCGCGCGAATATCCAGACGTGACAGGCGTTCTTTCAGGGCACTTCGTTTTTCCGTCAGTTCCAATTCGCGAAACTGCAAATCCCGCAGACGGGTAATCGCCTCTTCCCGCCGCTTGGTGCCGTACTTCAATATCCCGATATCAATTTCGGTAATCCGCCCCTCGGCCTGCGCTTTGGTCGCGGTCAATTCACCCATCGTGCCGCGCAAACGCGCATCCTCGCGTTGCAGGCTCAATACCCGTGACGCCTGCGCCAAGCCACGATCAAGCAGGGTTTGCTGGTTTCCCAGTTCTTCGTTGATCAGTTCAAGCTGGGTTTCCAATGCCTCCTGTTGCGCCACAATCCCCTTTATCTGGTCGGAAATCTGGCTACGCTGTTTTTGCATTTGCGCAATTTCCTGCACGGTCGAATCCTGTCGTGCCTCGAACAGACGTTGCTGGCCCTGCATCAGTTTCTTCGCATCCACTGACGTTTCCGCCGCCTTGACCAGTTCGGGGTCAAACGTGATCACCTCGGCCCCGTCCCGCTCGGCCTCAAGCCGGCCACGGCGCGCCATCAGTTCAAACAACTGCCCTTCAACCACCACAAGTTCGGATATCAGGTTGGTCGGGTCCAGCCGGATCAGGACATCGCCCTTTTCGACCAGATCCCCCTCCTGCACCTCGATTGAAGCAATCACGCCGCCATCGGGGTGCTGCACCACCTGCCGGTTCTGGTCCACCTCGATCTGGCCACTGGCCACAACCGCGCCGGATATATTGGCCATCACTGCCCAGGTTCCGAAACCGCCGACCAGCAGCAACAGGGCCAGAAAACCGATAATCAGCGGAGTTCGCGGGGACCAGCCCTTGTTGTTAACCGCGCTCATACCACGCCCCCCTTGCCGGAATTGCGGCGGATTTGTTCGTGGTTCTTGACCATATCACGCAGGATGTCATCCTTTGGCCCGAACGCCTTGCGCGCCCCGCCTTCCAGCACCATCAGCAGATCACATTCCTGAATTGCAGCCGGACGATGCGCCATGATCATCACGGCGCCGCCATCGGCTTTCATTTGTCTGATGGCCGCATTCAAGGCCTGTGATCCCTCGTTGTCCAGATTCGAGTTCGGCTCGTCCAACACCAGAATTACCGGATCGCCATACATCGCCCGCGCCAGCCCGATGCGCTGTAATTGCCCGCCGGACAATCGCCCGCCATTGGCGGAAACACGGGTTTCATACCCGTCGGGAAATGCCAGAATCATATCGTGTGCTGCGGCCTTCCGGGCCGCCTTTACCACCGCGGCATCATCCGGCTGCACCGCCAGTCGGGCGATGTTTTCGGCAATTGTGCCGTCAAACAACTGCACCCGCTGCGGCAAATACCCGATATGCTGTCCCAGCACATCCGGATCATATTGGTCCAGCGATGCGCCATCCAGCCGGATCTTGCCGCCCGCAGCCCGCCAAACACCGGTTATGGCACGGGCCAGCGTCGATTTTCCTGACCCCGAAGGCCCGATCACCCCCATCGCCTGCCCCGGATGCAACGCAAAACTGACCATCCGCAAAGACGCCTGTTGCTGCCCCGGTGGAACCACCGTGACCTGTTCCGCCACCAGTTTGGCCCGCGGCTTTGGCAAAACCGTTCTGGGCTGTTCAACCGGAACTTCGGACAAAAGAACCGTCAGGTTTTCCCAGCCCTTGGATGCGCGCTGCACCAGCCCCCACTGCCCGACGGCTTGTTCAATCGGCGCCAGGGCCCGCCCCATCAGAATCGAGGCCGCAATCATCGCCCCTGCCGTCAACTGCCCCTGCAGCACCAGATAGGCCCCCAGCCCCAGCATTGCCGATTGCAGGAACATACGAAATGTCTTGGTCAGCACAGCAAAACCGCCACCACTGTCCGAGGCGTGGATACTGGCGGCCAGCGCCTTTTCGCGTGCTTGCTCCCAACGGTGGAACACAGCGCCGCGCATCCCCAGACTTTGGACAAGTTCGGATTCGCTGCGCAACTGCTCGGCCATCTGGTCGGCAAAATGGGCTGTGGTTGCTGATTCCAGCACTGGCTTGCGGGTTACCATCTGGTTCAGAATCGTGATCAGAATCAGAAATGCGCCGCCAAACAGGGCCAGATATCCCAGCCACGGATGAAACAGGAATATCGCGGCAATGAATACCGGCGTCCAGGGAATATCGAAAATAGCCGTCAGAACCGGCGATGACAGCAACCGCTGCACCGCTTCAAGATCACGCAGGGCACTGTTTGTTATCGCCGCCCCGTACCCCCGCGCACTGGCCCGCAGCACGGCCGAAAAAACCCGCCCGTCCAGTTCAGATTGAAACCGCGCGCCAATCCGCGCCAGAATACGGCCGCGGGCATAATCAAGTAACCCCATGATTATAAACAGAAAGGCAACAAGAATGGACAGTGCCAGCAGGGTTTCTTCAGACCGGCTCCCCAGGACACGGTCGTAAACCTGTAACATATAAAGAGGGCCTGTCAGCATCAGCACATTCACGAATACACTGAACAGGCCAACAGCCCAGAACAAGCCCCTGCTATTGCGACGGGCGTTCTTCAGTTCCGCCAAACCACTGCTATGATCTGCTTGTCGCATTTTGCTTCTTTCACCTTTTGGCGCGGGGCATCATCCTTAACCGGTATAGGCCTGGTTCATTAATGACTTGTATCCAATCTGCCACAAAACTAAACCATGCCTAATATATTACTGGGCATTTTTCTGCCAGAACCTATGTAGTGGAAAACTACAAACAACCAGTCGGGATTACCATTGTTAGTTGCGAAGACGATATCAAGAGTAAAGCCGGTGGCCTTGTTGGCCGCTCTAGCCTTAACATTGGTGACGGCATGCACCGCACCGCCGCCCGTATCGTTCAATGATCCGAACGAAGAGGGCAACCGGCGCACCCACGAGGCAAACCGCCGTCTGGACCGCGCCTTGATCCGTCCGGCATCCGGGGCATATGGCCATACGGTTCCGGCGCCCGTACGTCGGGGAATCGGAAATTTTGCCTCGAACCTGAACCTGCCCAGCAATATTGTGAACAATCTGTTGCAGTTGAATATCAACGGAGCCGTCAAGAATTCGTGGCGCTTTGTGATTAACACAACACTGGGTGTGGGTGGCATTTTCGATCCGGCAACCGACATTGGTCTTGACGAGGAAATGGGCGATTTCGGCCAAACCCTGCATGTCTGGGGTGTGGGCGAAGGCGAGTATGTGGAGCTTCCATTGCTTGGCCCGTCAAACCAGCGCGATACATTGGGTATGGTGGTTGATGTATTCACCAACCCGCTGACATTCGGGACCCCGGCACCGGAAAAATACATGGCGCCTGTCGCTAAATCACTGTCAAAACTTGGCGATCGCTATGATTTTTCCGATACCGTAGATTCAATTTTGTATGATAGTGCCGACAGCTATGCACAGGCCCGCCTGTTGTATCTGCAACACCGCAGATTCCAGTTAGGTCAGGAAGAGCCTGTCGAAGAGCAAGGAGATGGCTATGACGATTTTTACGCGGACTAAACTGGATCGCCGCACAGTAATGTTGGGAATGGCATCAAGCGTGGCGTTGCTGCCAATGGCTGGCCCTGCATTGGCATTGTCAGATGCACAGGCCACTGCGCTTGTGCAAAAACTGCTTAATGCGATTAACAAAGTCATTGCTTCGGGTAAATCCGAGTCGCACATGATCAAGGAATTCGAAAAAATCTTCGTCAAGTATTCCGATGTCAAATATCTGGCCAGCTATGCGCTGGGCGTCGAAGGCCGTCGCGCCACGGCAAGTCAGAAAAAAGCATTCGCCAAGGCGTTTCAAGGATATATCGCCCGTAAATACGGTAAACGATTCCGTGAATTCATTGGTGGCCGGCTGGAAGTGCTGTCAACAAAAACAGTCAAAAGCCACGTCGAGGTGAAAACAATGGCCTACCTGAAAGGGCAGTCCCCGTTTGATGTCACCTTCTTCGTCTCGGACAAACGCGGCAGACCGCTGTTTTACAATATGTACATCGAAGGCATCAATATGTTGCTGACGGAACGGACCGAAATCGGTGCGATGCTGGACAAGCGCAAGGGCAACATTGACTTGCTGATCAAAGACCTGAAACGGGCTGGATAGGCACCGGCGGGTTATCCGCCGTTGCGCAGTTCTTCTGTCAAATTCAGCGGCGGGGTTCGCCCCGTCAGCCGCGCCCGATATACCGGCAGGGATTCCGCCACCCGCATCACATAATTGCGCGTTTCGCGAAACGGGATGTGTTCGATCCAGTCCACCACATCCACCTCTGCGGAACGCGGATCACCAAAGGCGGTGATCCAGTTGCGCGCCCGGCTTGGCCCTGCATTATAGCCAACAGAAACCAGCACTGGTGACTTGCCGAATTCCTCTTGCAGTTTGACCAGATAGGCCACCCCCAGCCGCGCGTTATATCGCCAATCGGTCAACAGCAGCCCCGTCTCGAAATCCACCTCCAGAGATTTGGCTACCGTCTTGGCAGTTTTGGGCATCAGTTGCATCAACCCCTTGGCCCCGACACCGCTTTCCACCACCGGATTGAATTCGCTTTCCCGCCGGGCAATCGCCAGCGCCAGTTCCGGCGCGACTGGCAAATCCTCTTTCACCAGATCATGCAGCGGGTAATAGGCCCGCGGTAGAACGATCCCCCGCCGCGCCCCCTGTTTGGCGATCATCAGCGCGATATGCGGATCCTGCAAGGCCAGCGCCAAATCGGCCAGCTGCCCCAACTCGGTGCGGTTCAGTTTCTCGGCCACTTGCAAAAAGAACCGCTTGGCCAAGGATGTGTTCCCCGCCTGATACAACATCAAAGCCGCCTTCAGCACGGATGACGACATGAACGAAGCCTGCCGCCAATCCGGAAATTCCTCGGCCCCTGTCAGGGCTGTATCCATGCTGAAGCCGCCCCGCTCCGCCGCCAATAACCCGTAAAAACTGGTCTGGTATTCCGCACCAAAAGCATAGGACGCCTGCGCCGAACCACTGTCCTTAAGCGCCTCGTAGGCGCGCCCCTCCCAATATCCGGCACGGCCCAGACTGATCGGGCTTTTGACGGCCACGCGGAAGCTTTGGAAATGTGCCAGTGCGGTTTTGGGATCCTTCAGATAGCGCAGCGCCAGATAGCCCGACAACCATTCCAGATCGGCATAATCCGACCCTTCCAGCAAATAATGTGACGATGCCACGCGATAGGCCGTCATCCCGTCGCCTTCGCGCATCATTTGCCGCGCCAGCGACCGGCGGCGGTTGGCCCAGTAGGATGGCTCGCCCAATGCCTCGGCCGATGTGCTGCGCTCCAGCAGCAACGCCACCGCATCCAGACTGCGCCCCTTGCGGGCCCGCCAGACAAACTGCTCGTAGGCAAGGCCGGGATCATCCTGCAAATCCTTGGGAACAACCTTGATCAAGGCATCAACATTCTCGACCCGCCGCCGCAACCCGATCCGCGCCTTCGCCAGCGCCTGCCATCCCTCGCCAACCAGCGGGAACAGACGTTGCGCATCGGTAAACCGCCCGCGCCACAGCAGCATATCCAGCCGCGCAATGTGATGCGGGGCCAGCAGGTTTTTATAACTGGCCAAAAAGGCCTCGTGCTCGGCTTTGGTCAGGGCAAATGTGCGCCATGCCAGAACGACTTCGGCAGCGGCCTCGCCTTTCTGACCGACCGCTTCCTGTGCGCGGGCCAGTTGCAACACCCCGTATCCGGTGCGCGGCTCGAATTCCTTGAAATAGGCAATCACATCCTGCGGCGGGGTTTCTGCTGTAATCGCCGCTTCGCCTTTCTTGTGCATCAGGGGCAGCCCCGGCCAATCGGCATTTCGCGCCAGAAAGGCATTGTATTCCGCCAGCGTGCCCTGCCCTGCCCGCAGCCGGTGCCATGTGACCAAATCCGCCCCGATCTGCCCCACGGGCCGCACTTGGGCGGCGGCAAGTTCCCAATCAGCCGCCGAAGCAGCCCTTAACGCGGCACTCAAAGCCGAAGGCGCGGGCTGTTCCTGCGCATGGGAAAGCGGCGCGAGCGCCAGAAGGGCAATCGTTACAGACGGAAATAGGCGCATAACAGGCGGGAATCCTTTCAATTTCGGGCGGTATTGATACAAAGATGTGTCTTTGATCCCCCGCCTTCAATACACAATCTTGGCAATCCGTTAAAGTGCAGCTAGTTTCCGCCGCACATGCCTTGGGTGACTCGATGGTCGGGCCACACCATATTCAACCAAAATAAGGAGACGTGTCATGTTCAAAGGGTCTTTTCCCGCTCTGGTCACGCCGTTCAAAAACGGTGCGCTGGATGTTGATGCGCTCAAACATTTGGTCGAGTGGCATATCGAACAGGGGTCCAATGGTCTGGTGCCGATGGGCACCACCGGCGAAAGCCCCACCGTGACCCACGAGGAACACGAACAAACCATCGAAATCGTGGTCAAGGCCGCTGCGGGGCGCATCCCCGTGATTGCCGGTGCCGGATCGAACAACACGGCTGAATCCGCCCGCTACATCGCTTTCGCCGAAAAGGTCGGGGCCGATGCCGCATTGGTGGTAACACCCTATTACAACAAGCCGACACAGGAAGGGCTGATTGCCCATTTCACCACGCTGCACGACAACTCCAACCTGCCGATCATCATCTACAATATCCCCGGCCGCTCCGTGGTGGATATGACGCCCGAAACCATGGGCGAACTGGCCAAGCTGCCCCGCATCATCGGGGTCAAGGACGCCACCGGCGATCTGGCGCGTGTTTGTATGCAGCGGATGACCTGCGGGCCGGACTTCATCCAGATTTCCGGCGAAGACCCCACCGCGCACGGCTTTAACGCCCAAGGCGGGGTTGGCTGTATTTCCGTCACCGCCAATGTCGCGCCGGCGCTGTGTTCCGAACTGCAAGCGGCCACACTGGCCGGTGATTTCGCCAAGGCGCTGGAAATTCAGGACCGCCTGATGCCGTTGCACAAGGCGATCTTCACCGAACCCGGTCTGGTGGGTGCAAAATACGGGTTGTCCAAACTGGGTCTGTGTTCCGAAGAGGTGCGCTCGCCTCTGGTGACGCTGACCGATGGCACCAAGGAGCAGATCGACGCCGCCATGCGCCACGCCGGTCTGCTGAACTAGGTCATGTCCAGCCATACAGCCCGCGTTCATCTGATTTGCGGGGCAACGGGTGCGGGCAAATCGACCTATAGCGCCCGATTGGCACAGAATATCCGCGGGGTGCAGTTTTCCATTGATGAATGGATGCAACGGCTGCACAACGCGGACCAACCTGCCGAAATGCGGTTTGAATGGTTTTTCGAACGTGTTCAACGCAACACCGCACAGATGCGGGCGATGGCCGAGCAACTGTGCGAACTGGACATTCCCGCAATCTTTGACTGCGGCTTCACCAACAGCGCCGAACGCGCCATCTTCGCCGACTGGGCCGAGGAAATGGGCTATTCGGTGCAACTGCATTTCGTTGATGTTCCCGCCGAAACCCGCTGGGACCGTGTGCAGCAACGCAACCATGAGCAAGCCGAGACCTTTCAATTCGAGG
>WGBJ01000358.1 GCA_015494385.1 Marinosulfonomonas sp. | reverse complement strand
GCTTGCGGGCTGGATCCCGATACCGTTCCAACGCAGCGACATCGCTGTCTGCTTCCAGTGCAGTCATTACCGTATGCAGATGCTCGACATCCCTCAAGTCCACATCAATCAGAATTCGGTAAAAATCCGGTTTCCGGTCCATAAATACCAAGTCCGCAATATTGGCCTTTTGCTCGCCGATCAATGTGCAAATTCGTCCCAGCACGCCAGCGTCGTTTGAGATGGTCATCATAAAGCTGACGGTGTGGCCCGCAGGGTGTTTGCCGCTGTGCCAGTGCAGATCGACCCAACGGTCATTCTGGTCCTCGAATTCCGACAGGACGGGGCAATCGATGGCATGAACCACCACACCTTTGCCGCGGTAACTGATGCCGACAATCCGCTCGCCCGGAACCGGCTGACAACAGGATGCGCGCTCGAATGTCTGGTCCTGCTCCAGCCCGACAATTGCGCGGGTCAGTTCAACTTCGTCGCCGGTGTGGGTGGATAGTTCGGGATACAGGCCTTCGACCACTTCGCGGGCGTTCATCTCGGCACTGCCCAGCAGGGCCAGCAATTCGTCAGCGTCAACCAGCCCCATGCGTTTTGCTGCGGTGGCCAATGCCTTGTCGGTCGCTTTTTTACCCACATGTTCAAACGCCACGCGGGCCAACTCGCGACCCAGCTTGATAAAGCGCTCGCGGTCCTCGGACCGCAAGGACCGGCGGATCGCGGATTTTGCCCGCCCCGTCACCGCGATATCAATCCACGTTGCCTGCGGGCGTTGCCCCTCGGCTGTCATGATTTCAACCGATTGGCCGTTCTTTAGCCGCGTCCACAGCGGCACACGGATGCCATCCACCCGCGCCCCGACGCAAGAATCGCCAATTCGCGTGTGGATCGCATAGGCAAAATCCAGCGGTGTCGCCCCGCGCGGCAGTTTCACAACCTCGCCTTTGGGGGTAAAGCAGAACACTTGATCCGAATACATCTCAAGCTTGACATGCTCCAGAAATTCGTCGTGATCCTCGGATGCATCCAGCCGTTCGGTCAGCCCCGCCACCCATTTTGCAGGGTCCACCGCAAAGGGGTTTTCCGACCGCACCCCGTCGCGATAGGACCAATGCGCCGCCACGCCGGATTCTGCCACATCGTGCATCTGCTGGGTGCGTATCTGCACCTCGACCCGCTTGCCGTCACGGCCCGAAACCGTGGTGTGGATCGACCGGTAACCGTTCGATTTGGGCTGGCTGATGTAATCCTTGAACCGCCCCGGCACCGCGCGCCAGCGCTGATGAATCGCCCCCAGAACACGGTAGCAATCGCACTCGGTATTGGTGATCACGCGAAAGCCGTAGATGTCGGACAGGCGGGAAAAGCCCTGCCCCTTTTCTTCCATCTTGCGCCAGATCGAATAGGGTTTCTTGGCACGCCCCATAACCTCGGCCTTGATCCCGACCTTGTCCAGTTCAATGCGGATATCGTCGGTGATTTTCTTGATCACATCGCCGCTTTCCTTTTGCAGCGTGATGAAGCGGCGCATGATGGAATTGCGGGCCTCGGGGTTCAGCACCGAAAAGGCCAGATCCTCCAGCTCTTCGCGCATCCACTGCATCCCCATGCGGCCGGCCAGCGGCGCATAGATGTCCATCGTCTCGCGGGCCTTTTGCACCTGTTTGTCGGGGCGCATGGATTTGATCGTGCGCATGTTGTGCAGACGGTCCGCCAGCTTTACCAGAATGACGCGCAAATCTTTGGACATCGCCATAAACAGCTTGCGGAAATTTTCCGCCTGTTTGGTCTGGGTCGAGGACAGTTGCAGATTGGTCAGCTTGGTCACACCATCGACCAGCTCGGCAATTTCCTTGCCGAATTTCTCGGTCACCTCGGTATAGGTGGATTTTGTGTCTTCGATGGTATCATGCAACAGGGCGGTGATGATCGTCGCGTCATCCAGCCGCTGCTGGGTCAGAATGGCGGCCACAGCGACCGGATGGGTGAAATACGGCTCGCCGGAATGGCGAAACTGCCCCTCGTGCATCGCCTGCCCATAGGCAAAAGCCTCGCGGATCAGTTTTTCGTTTGTCTTAGGGTTATAGCTGCGAACAAGCGCGATCAGATCGTCAACTGTGATCTTGTCCGGCATCCGGTCCGCGCCTTATTGCAGGGGGGTTATGGCCGCCCCTGTGCTTCCATCAATGCCCGCAGCAGTTTTTCTTCCGACATATCGTCTTCTGCCGGCTTGTCTGCCTCGGCGCCCATCAAAAGTGCCATGGCATCTTCTTCCGGCTCGTCCACCTCGATCTGGGTTTGCTGGCTTTCGATCATCCGTTCGCGCAGCTCCTCGACCGATTGGGTTTCCTCGGCGATTTCGCGCAGGGCAACAACGGGGTTTTTGTCGTTGTCGCGGTCCACAGTCAGTTCGGCACCCGCCGCGATTTCACGCGCACGATGGGCGGCAAGCATGACCAGATCAAAACGATTTGGTACCTTATCAACGCAATCTTCAACCGTAACGCGGGCCATAGGGCGACTCCTGAATATCGACTTCGGGGTGTTAGAAAGTGCTATTTAGGGGCTTTACACCTTGATGACAAGCATTGAATCAGCATCTTTCGACCGGTTTTACCTGTGCAATATCCTCGTCATTCAGGTCATCCCGCATCTGCACCGCTGTGCGCCCCAACACAGGATGCCGCCAATCCGGTGCGATTTCCGCCAGAGGAACCAGCACAAAGGCACGATCCTGAAGGCGTGGATGTGGCAGAATCAGCTGCTCTGGCGCCCGCTTTGATTGCTGCTCCATACCGAGTTCAAACCAATGCCGGAACCCTGCCGAATCAGGCAAAATTGCTTCCCCGTATGCCAACAAGTCAATATCCAACGTCCGCTGACCCCAGCGTGTTACCCGTTTACGCCCCAAATCGGCCTCGACCGCGTGCAGACGCGACAAAAGGTCCGGTGCGGACAAACCGGTCAACAGGATTGCCGCCGCATTTACATAGTCAGGTCCGGCATCGGCAGGAAAACAAGGGGTTTCGTACAATTTGCTAACTTTTTGAATCTCGATATCGGCACCTTCCAGCAGCGTCAGTGCATGGCACAACGTCTGCTTTGGCGCGCCGATTTCAGATGGCAAATTCGCCCCAAGGCCAATTATCGCCGATATTGGTCTGTTTTCCTGTCCAGAGGGTTGCAACATTTGTGGCAATCTTTAATTATGAGGGCGGTTTCGCATTATTATTATCAGTAACCACACTCACTCACGGAAACGAAGTCGAAACCGACTACCGGAAGGAAAAATTTATGTTCTACAGAGACGAACGGCTGGCGCTGTTCATCGATGGCTCGAACCTGTATGCAGCGGCAAAATCGCTGGGGTTTGACATCGACTATAAGTTGCTACGTCAGGAATTCATGCGTCGCGGAAAAATGCTGCGGGCGTTCTATTACACTGCACTGCTGGAAAACGACGATTATTCGCCGATTCGGCCTTTGGTCGACTGGCTGCACTACAATGGTTTCACCATGGTGACCAAACCGGCCAAGGAATACACCGATTCCATGGGCCGCCGTAAGGTCAAGGGCAACATGGATATCGAACTGGCTGTCAACGCGATGGAACTGGCACCGCATGTTGATCACATGGTGATCTTCTCGGGTGATGGGGATTTCCGTCCGCTGGTGGAAAGCCTGCAACGTCAGGGCGTGCGTGTTTCGGTGGTTTCGACCATCCGTTCGCAGCCGCCAATGATTGCCGACGAACTGCGTCGTCAGGTCGATAATTTCATCGAGCTTGACGAATTGCGCGACGTAATCGGTCGCCCTCCTCGGGAACCGGCCCCTGCGCCGGTTACCGCTGATATAGCCGATGAGGCTGTAGATTAAGAATTAGGAAAGCCGGGGCAGATGCCCCGGCTTTTTCCTTCGCGGGGCTGGACGCCACCGCTTGCAGGCCCTAATTCTATGTCAACTGGACAGGGCCGAAATGACAAAACCACCGCTTACCCTTTACCTTGCCGCCCCGCGCGGTTTTTGCGCCGGTGTTGTGCGCGCCATCAAGATTGTCGAACAGGCAATCGATAAATGGGGCGCGCCCGTCTATGTGCGCCACGAAATTGTGCACAACAAATTCGTGGTGGATGGCTTGCGCGAAAAGGGGGCCGTGTTTGTCGAGGAGCTGGATGAATGCCCCGATGACCGTCCGGTAATTTTTTCCGCCCATGGGGTGCCAAAATCGGTCCCTAATGCAGCGCGGGTCCGCAATATGACCTATGTTGACGCCACCTGCCCGCTGGTCTCCAAGGTGCATATCGAGGCCGAGCGCCATAATGAAAACGGTCTGCAAATGGTGATGATCGGCCACGACGGCCACCCCGAAACCGTGGGCACAATGGGTCAGCTACCGGCGGGCGAGGTTCTGCTGGTCGAAACCGCCAGCGATGTCGCCAAACTGGATGTGCGCGACCCGAACAAGCTGGCCTATATCACCCAGACCACCCTTTCCATCGACGACACCGCCGAAATCGTCGCGGCGCTAAAGGCCCGTTTCCCCGCCATCATCGGCCCCCACAAGGAAGACATCTGTTACGCCACCACCAACCGCCAGGAGGCCGTCAAGGAAATCGCCGCCAAATCCGACGCCATCCTTGTGATCGGCGCGCCGAATTCATCCAACACCCGCCGTCTGGTCGAGGTGGGCGCGGCGGCTGGCTGTGATTATTCGCAACTGGTGCAACGCGCCAAAGACATCGACTGGCGCGCGTTGGACGGTATCAAATCGCTGGGCCTTGCCGCCGGTGCCTCGGCCCCCGAAGTGCTGGTGGACGAGGTGATCGACGCCTTTCGCGACCGCTATGACGTGACCGTCGAACTGGTGGAAACCGCCAAGGAGCACGTCGAATTCAAAGTGCCGCGTATCCTGCGGGAACCGGCATGACCGACCCGACGACCATCGCCGTTTATAACGCGAAATTTGACGATTATGTCGCGCTGGAAAACGGCGAACGGCGCAACCCGTCACTGGACCGCTTCGTCGAAATGCTGCCCAAAAGTGCGCATGTGCTGGATCTGGGTTGCGGCCCGGGGAATACGGCCGCGTTTTTGCAAAAGGCGGGGTTCACGGTTGACGCTGTAGATGCCTCGGTCGGGATGGTAAAAGTGGCGGCGGAAAAATTCGGCATCCCTGTGCGCCATGCCACGTTTGACGACATCACTGCACAGAAGGAATACGACGGCATCTGGGCCAACTTCAGCCTGCTGCACGCGCCCAAATCCAGAATGCCCGACCATCTGGCCACCCTGCACAAGGCGCTGAAACCGGACGGGGTATTTCATATCGGCATGAAACTGGGCACCGGCGAACACCGCGACCGGCTGGACCGGTTCTATGCCTACTACAGCCAAACCGAACTGGAAGACCTGCTGACAGATGCCGGTTTCCACACCCTTAACGCCACCTTTGGCAGCGGCACCGGCCTTGACGGTAGCCGCTCTGACTGGATTGTAATAACCGCCCATGCCTGACC
>WGBJ01000357.1 GCA_015494385.1 Marinosulfonomonas sp. | reverse complement strand
TTCGGCCCCTCGCAACCCCGGATGCTGGGCATTTCGGGGCGGCCTGCCTCGCCGGATGGCAAAACCATCCTGCCGCTGCGCAACCACGGTGTGACCATGATGTCGATGGGCCTGATGACCCGCGAGGACGAGGCCGTGATCTGGCGCGGCCCGCTGTTGATGGGGGCGTTGCAACAGATGCTTAATCAGGTGCAATGGGGGGCGCTGGATGTGCTGATCGTTGATCTGCCGCCGGGCACGGGTGATGTGCAGATGACACTGGCGCAAAAGGCCGAACTGGATGGCGCGATCATCGTCTCCACACCACAGGACGTGGCCCTGCTGGACGCCCGCAAGGGGATCGACATGTTCAAGAAACTGGGCACGCCGATCATCGGCATGATCGAAAACATGTCCACCCATATCTGTTCGAACTGCGGGTTCGAGGAACACACATTCGGCCACGGTGGCGTCGCGGCCGAGGCCGAAAAGATGGGCGTTCCCCTGCTGGCCGAACTGCCGCTGCATCTGGACATTCGTCTTGCTGCCGATGGCGGCGCGCCGATTGTGGTGTCAAAACCCGACTCCCCACAGGCCAAATCCTTTCGCGATCTGGCCCGCAAACTGATCGACATGGACCACGCATGACCGAGGAAAACCCCTTCGAGGCTCCGCAACCCGTCACCTTCCCGCCGCTGTTTCAGGGGCAGGCGGTCGAGGGCGCGACCGATCCCTTTGACAAGGCCTGTGCGCTGGCCGCACTGGGGTGTGATTCCGGCGTGCTGGTCTATAATATCAGCGCCGACCGCCTGCGCGCGGCGATCGTATTTGCCCCCGAAGTGCCGCTGGAACAGGCCATGAGCGTGCTGTGCACCTGCGGGATCGGGTTTCAGAACGCCCTTGGCGCTTTGGCCCCGCCCGAAGTCGCGGTGCATCTGGGCTGGGCCGGAGAACTGCGGGTCAACGGTGGCGTGGCGGGCACCCTGCGTGCGGCAGCCTCGACCAATGATCCGGCAGAGGAACCCGACTGGCTGGTGATCGGCCTGACGGTTGACCTGATCCCCCCGTCCGGGGACGACCCGGGCAACCAGCCGGACAGCACAGCGCTATACCTTGAAGGCTGCGGCGATGTTTCCCCGATCCGCCTGCTGGAAAGCTGGGCGCGGCACACGCTGGTCTGGATCAACCGCCTGATGGAAGACGGCAATCAGGCCCTGCACGCCGAATGGCGCGGGCTGGTGCATGGCATGGGCGAAGATGTGACCATCGACTATAATGGCCAAACCCTGTCCGGCACGTTTTTAGGTGTGGACGAGGATTTCGGCATGCTGATCCGCGATGATGAAACCACCCATCTTGTCCCCCTGTCATCGCGTCTGGAAGGAAACCAATGAAACTTGCCCGCGCCATCCACTTTGATGAAAGTGACCGCAACATATTCCACCAACCCGCCCGCACTGGCGAATGGGCCATTTCAGGCGGATTCGAGTTTTCCAACTGGGGTCAGGCCGACCTGACCGGCAAGGCACGACAGGCCTTTGCCAACGGCTGGCTGGGGCTGGAAACATTCGGGCGGGTGACTTTTGTTGCTGTGACCCAGATCGAGCCCTCGGAATTTAACGCGCTGGCCGACACGCTGGCGCAGCATTTCGTCACCATCTACGGCGCCCCGTCACTGGAACAGGCCCGCCCCGTGGCATTGGAAGAACTGCACCACATGGCCGACATGTGCGAGGATCACGACAGCAACACCCTGTTGACCGTGGCACGCGAACTGACCGAAAGCGGCGTGAAAGAGGCTTACCGCGTGATCGAACCGCAAGGCGCCGAGCTGGACCAGTTTGCCATCCACTCAACGCCCGAGGAATAGCCCCGCGCCCACCATCTTTGTTCTTTAAATATCCCGCCGGAGGCAATCCTGTTCTCGCCTCCGGCGGAGGTATTTAAAGCAAGAAGAAGACCATCAGGGCTTTACCGCATTAAAGGTAAACAGGGTTTCACCGTTTATCTTGTAGCTGTTGATCAGTTTGGCGGCTGTTTCGCTGGTCAACCAATCCTCAAGCTGTGCCACCAGTTCGGTTTTCACATGCGGATGGCGTTGCGGGTTGACGGGGATAAAGGCGTATTGGTTAAACAACACCGGATCACCCGCGAACAACAGTTTCAAATCCCCCTTGTTGCCGAAATTCAGCCAGCTGGCGCGGTCCGCCATCACATAGGCATCCATGCCGCTGGCCACATTCAGCGTGGCCCCCATACCGGCCCCGGCCGCGCGGTACCAACTACCAAAGGTCGCAGGATCCAGACCGGCGGCCTGCCATAGGGACAATTCTTTTTTGTGGGTGCCGCTGTCATCGCCGCGGCTGACAAAGGGGGTCTTGGCGGCGGCAATGTTCTGCAAGGCGCTGGCAGCGGTATCGGCCACGGCAATCTTTGCCGGATCAGCCGAGGGGCCGATCAGGATGAAATCATTATACATGATTTCGCGCCGATGGGTGCCGAAACCGGCCTTTAGAAACGCCTCTTCCGCCTTGCGGGAATGGACCAGAATGGCGTCCACATCCCCTGCCTCGCCCAGTTTCAGCGCCTGCCCTGTGCCCACCACGATCAGTTGCACATCCAGACCGATGTCTTTCTTGATCTGTGGCAGCAACACATCCGACAGGCCGGAATTCTGGAACGATGTGGTCACGGCCAGTTTGATTTCAGCCGCCTGCACCATTGTTGCCAGAAACAGGGATAACAAGGCGGCAAAAGGGAATTTCCAGTTCATTCTACGATGTCTCCATTGATAAACGCGCGGGCTTCTGCCGTCGCGGGTTGTTTGAAAAAATCGGGCGCGGGCGCGGTTTCATGCACCTTGCCGCCATACATAAACACCACATCCGTGGCCAGCCGTCGGGCCTGCCCCATGTCGTGCGTGGCCATTACAATGCGGGTGCCATCAGATTGCGCCTGCTTCAGGATCGTTTCGATTTCCCGTATCGCGCGGCCATCCAGATTGGCGCAAGGTTCGTCAAGAAACAGGATTTCCGGCTGACGGATCAGGGCGCGGGCCAGCGCCAGCTTCTGTTTCTCGCCGCCCGACAGATAAGGCGCGGGGCGTTCCAGTGCATCCCCCAGACCAAAGCGCGCGGCCCAGTCTGCGGCGGTGCTGCGGGCCTGCCTGCGCGGCACCCCGTGCAGGATCAGCGGATAGGCGATGTTATCGACCACCTTGCGGCGCATCATGATCGGGGACTGGAACACATAGGCTTGTCGTCCGCGCGCCACCCCGTCCGGCGCGGCCCATTCAACACGCCCGCCGGACACCCTTTGCAGCCCGTGCATCAGGCGCAGCAGCGTGGTTTTGCCCGACCCGTTCGGCCCCATCACAATGGTCAGCCCGGTTTCACCTATCTGCAAATCCACCGGCCCGACCAGTGTCTTGCCACGCACGCGGGCAATCGCGCCGTCCAGTGTCAGGGGCAGGATGGAGTGTGTCACGTTTGTTCGCTCTTGGTTGATTGTTGCCGCTATGGTTGCGCGGTTTTTAAAGCGATGCCAAGGGAAATTTTGCCCCGATGGCCCGTGCTGTCATTTTGACTATGCCAACAGCGCAACCAAACCCCGAGGTAGACAAATTGACCACCCTTACCAGACGCTGGCCCGTTCGGTGCGCGACAGGGAATGCATCAACAGGTTGATCGTCACCGCCAGCGCAATCAGCACAAACCCCAGCCCCATCGCAAAGGCGAAATTCCCCTTGCCGGTTTCCAGCGCGATCGAGGTGGTCAGCACCCGTGTGGAATGGTCGATATTGCCGCCCACGATCATTATCGCCCCCACCTCGCCAATCGCGCGGCCAAAACCTGCCAACATGGCGGTTAGCAAGGCGCGGCGGCCATCCCACAGAAGTGCAAAAATGCGTTGCCACCGCGAGGTGTTCAGCGAGATCAGC
>WGBJ01000356.1 GCA_015494385.1 Marinosulfonomonas sp. | reverse complement strand
CGGCAATGGCTTGCGACAGTTCAAGATGTCTTTTGCCCCGAACCGGCAAACCCTGTACATCGCCGCGCCAAATCGGGCCGCCCTGTGTATGGCCGGTTTCGACATTGCGCGGGCCATTTCCCCCGTTCTCCGTCCGCCTCAAGATCATTATGATTAATATGCAATTGCGCCCGACCGCCTGTCGTGGCATTCCAGCGCCAACCGGCCGCCCTTTGCGCGGCCTGAAATCGTGCATGAAAGGTTTATTGCAATGACCAACGCCCTATCGCGTATGCTGGACGAACGGGACTGGATTCTGGCGGACGGGGCCACAGGCACCACGCTGTTCAACATGGGCCTGAGTTCGGGCGATGCGCCGGAACTGTGGAATGTCGATCACCCCGAAAAGATTCGCGCACTTTATCGCGGGGCTGTGGATGCGGGCAGTGACCTGTTTTTGACCAACAGCTTTGGCGGCAACGCCTCGCGCCTGAAACTGCACGGTGCCGAAAAGCGCGCCCGCGAATTGTCGCGTGTTTCCGCCGAACTTGGCCGCGAAGTGGCCGATGCCTCGGGCCGGACCATCGTCGTTGCTGGCTCGGTCGGGCCGACCGGTGAAATCATGGCGCCAATGGGCGAACTGACCCACGAGTTGGCCGTCGAAATTTTCCACGAACAGGCCGAGGGCCTGAAAGAAGGCGGCGTCGATGTTCTGTGGTGCGAAACCATTTCCGCCCCCGAAGAATACAAAGCCGCCGCCGAAGCCTTTGCGCTGACCGATATGCCCTGGTGCGGCACGATGAGTTTCGATACCGCCGGGCGCACCATGATGGGCCTGACATCGGCCGGCATGGTCGATATGGTCGAAAAGCTGAAGAACCCGCCGATTGCATACGGTGCCAACTGTGGCGTGGGCGCGGCCGACCTGCTGCGCACCATCCTTGGCTTTGCCGCGCAAGGGTCGGAACGCCCGATCATCGCCAAAGGCAACGCCGGTATCCCGAAATTCCACGACGGCCACATCCACTATGACGGCACACCGGAACTTATGGGCAAATACGCCTGTCTGGCCGCGGATTGCGGCGCCACGATCATTGGCGGCTGCTGTGGCACCACGCCCGAACATCTGGTCGCCATGCGCGCCGCGCTCGAGGCCCACACACCCGGCCCGCGCCCCACATTTGAAACCATCGCCGAAGTGCTTGGCGGGTTTTCCTCGGCGTCGGACGGCACCGATGACGCCACCCCCGCCGCCCGGAAAAACCGCCGCCGCAACAGGGGTTAACCCCGTTTTGGTCGTTGCCGGAACGGTCCATGTCGCAAGTGGCCAATACCGGCCGGTGACAAACCGCCAATCTGGGCAAAAGAAAACCGCGCGATACGCGCCCGTCAGGGAAAGAAACCATGGCCGAAGAAGATGATCTGATCCTGTCCGAACTGTCTGACGACGAACTTGTGCTGCAAATGCACGACGACCTGTATGACGGCATGAAAGAGGAAATCGAGGAAGGCGTTAACATCCTGCTGGAACGCAAGTGGGAACCCTACCGCGTTCTGACCGAAGCACTGGTTGCCGGCATGACCATCGTCGGGGCCGATTTCCGCGATGGCATCCTGTTTGTTCCCGAGGTTCTGCTGGCCGCCAACGCGATGAAGGGCGGCATGGCCATCCTGAAACCGCTGCTGGTCGCATCCGGTGCTCCCCGCATGGGCAAAATGGTGATCGGTACCGTCAAGGGCGACATCCACGACATCGGCAAAAACCTGGTTTCGATGATGATGGAAGGCGCCGGTTTCGAGGTGGTCGATCTGGGCATCAACAATCCGGTCGAGGATTATCTGGACGCCCTGACCCGCGAAAAGGCCGATATTCTGGGCATGTCCGCCCTGCTGACCACCACCATGCCCTATATGAAAGTGGTGATCGACACGATGGTCGAAAAAGGCATCCGCGACGATTATATCGTGCTGGTCGGTGGCGCCCCCCTGAACGAGGAATTCGGCAAAGCCATCGGCGCCAACGCTTACTGCCGCGATGCGGCGGTGGCTGTGGAAACGGCCAAAGACCTGATGTTGCGCAAACACAACCAGACGGCGGCGGGCTGATCCGCCAAGGCGGGATCATGACACCTGACGACAAAACCCTGACCGAAAGCGGCTTTGCCCCCACGGGGGACAAGGCGCGTATCCTGCTGCTGGCCTGCGGGGCGTTGGCGCATGAAATCCTGTCACTGATCAAACGGAACGGCTGGGATCATATCAGCCTGACCTGCCTGCCCGCCAATCTGCACCTTTATCCCGACCGTATCCCCGCTGCGGTCGAGGAAATGGTGCATAAGCACCGTGCGGATTATGACGATATTTTCGTGGTTTACGCCGATTGCGGCACCGGCGGGTTGCTACAGGAAAAATGCACCGAACTGGGTGTGGAAATGATGCAGGGGCCACATTGCTATTCGTTCTATGAAGGCAATGACGCCTTTGCCAAGATTTCCGAAAACGAATGCACGGCCTTTTACCTGACCGATTTTCTGGTGCGCCAGTTTGATGCCTTTGTCTGGAAACCGATGGGGCTGGACCGGCACCCGGAATTGCTGGAAATCTATTTCGGAAATTACGAAAAACTGGTGTATCAGGCGCAAACAAATGCGCCCGAACTGGATGAAAAGGCCCGCGAATGTGCCAGACGCATGGGGCTGACCTATGAGCGGCGTTTTACCGGATATGGTGATCTGGCGACAACGCTGGATCAGGTCGCGACCTAGGGCCTGTTGACGTTCCCCACACCGCACTGGTTTCGGCCCAAAATCCGCCAGTGCAAGCCAATTGAGTGCCGCAAGGGTGGCTCCCTTGCAAGCGAAATTGGTGTCGCAATGGCGGATTTTGGTGAAATCCCTGCGGGACGCGGCCAAAATTGCAGCCAGTGTGGTGTGGGGAACGTCAACAGGCCCTAACCCGCCGCTGCCTCGCCCGCGATTTTGCGGATGCGTTCCACCATGGCCCGCAGCCCGTTGCTGCGCTGCGCCGACAGGTGGTCGTTCAACTGCAAACGGGCCAATTCGCCACCCGCGTCTACCTTCAGCACTTCGGCCACAGTCAGCCCGTTGAACAGCGCCGCCAGAACCACCACCAGACCGCGCACGATCATTGCGTCACTGTCACCGCGAAACCGGAACACCGCCTCTGGGCCCGTGCCGTCAACCTGTGGCACAATCCACACCTGCGAGGTGCAGCCGTCAACCTTGGTTGCAGGCACCTTCAGCGCATCCTCCAGCGGGTCCATCGCCTTGCCCAGATCGATCACGAACCTGTAGCGGTCCTCCCAATCGTCCAGAAATTCGAAATTCTCTGCGATGTCTTCGAAGGCTTCGGTTGCCATTTGCCTGCTCCTTGGTTTGTGTCCCATCAGATAGTGGTCCAAAGCAGAAAGGTCCAGACCGCACAAGACGGGTTTTCAAACCCTGCGCAATCGGCTAATTCGGTTACATGGAACGAAGGGGCCTGACACCATGAGAACACCGATTGCTGCAATTTTGCTGGGCACGCTTGTGCTGACGGGCTGTGCCACCAAACTGAATCCGTTCAACTGGTTCAAACGCGGCAGCACCGAAGAAACCCTGACCGAACTGCCGGACCCCGCCGTGATCAACGATCCGCGCCCGTTGGTGCAACAAGTGGTTTCCCTATCGGTCGAAAAGACACCGGGCGGTGCCATCATCCGTGCAACCGGCTTGCCGCCGACCCAGGGGTATTGGAATGCCGAACTGGTTGCCGAAAACGATGAAAAGCCCGTAAAAGGTGTGCTGACCTATCAATTCCGCATTGCGGAACCGATTGATTTTCAAGCGGTTTCCACCCCGCAAAGCCGCGAAGTGGTGGTGGCGCGGTATGTGTCGAACATCAAACTACAGGACGTTCGCCAGATCCGTGTCGTCGGGGCGAAAAACGCCCGTTCGACCCGCCGCTAAAGCTCGACAACCTTAACCGCCGTGCCCTGTGCGGTCAGGGCGATTTTACCGTCGCACAGGCGCAAGGCGTCTTTGCCGAATACCTCGTTACGCCAGCCGGACAGGGATTTCCCGTCGCGCTGCCCCGCTGCGATTGCATCCAGTTCGGCGGATGTGGCGATCAGTTTCAGCGCCACGCCAGCCTCCTCGGCCTTGGATTTCAACAGCACGCGCAGCAGATCGGCCAATGCCGGATTGACCTGCAGTTTTTCACGCGACTTGTCGGGTTTGGGGAAATCGGCGGGATCGGCCTCCAGCCCCTTGGCAACAGCGGCCAGAATCCCCTCGGCTATCTCGCCCTTGCGGGCCTCGCGCTGCAGCAGGCGTGAACGGCCCAGATCCTGCATGGTCTTTGGCTTGGTCGAGGCCAGTTCCAGCATCGCCTCGTCTTTGTAAACGCGGTTGCGCGGCACGTTGCGCCCCTGGGCATAGGTTTCGCGAAATGCCGCCAGCTCTTTGACAATCGCCATGAAGCGGCCGGAATTGCTGCGGGTTTTTACCCGCTTCCACGCGTTTTCCGGCTGGATGATATAGGTTTCAGGGCTAAGAAGAACCTTAAGCTCCTCCTCTACCCATTTGGTTCTATTTGTTTTTTCGATCTTAGCTTTTAAGAATTCATATATTCCCCGCAGATGGGTCACATCCCCGATCGCATAGGTCTTCTGCGCATCCGTCAACGGACGCCGCGACCAGTCGGTAAAGCGGGACGATTTATCCAGCGATTCCTTGGCGATCTTGCGCACCAGCGTTTCATAGCCCACCTGCTCGCCAAAATCGCACACCATCGCGGCAACCTGCGTGTCGAACAGCGGCTTGGGAAACACGCCGCCTTCGATAAAGAAAATCTCAAGGTCCTGGCGGGCGGCATGGAACACCTTGACCACATCCTCGTTGCGAAACAGATCGTACAGTGGCTCCAGCGACAGCCCTTCGGCCAGCGGATCGACCAGAACCGCGCAGTCCTTGTCATCGCCTTTGACCGCCATCTGGATCAGACACAGTTTGGAATAATAGGTGCGTTCGCGCAAAAATTCGGTGTCGATCGTCACATAGGGGTGTTTGGCGGCCATTTCGCAGAAATCGGCCAGCTCTTGCGTGGTGGTCAGGGTTTTCATGAAGGTCTGCTGCTCACTTGGTAAAGGTTGGCGGCTTCTTACGCAATTTCGCCAGAAATGGAAAGCCTCAGGGCAAATTGACTATGGTTTGACCCCCTGCCGCAAAGCGGCGCAACACCTCGGGATAAAGCCGGTGTTCCATCGGCAACACGCGGGCCGCTAGGGTTTCGGGGGTGTCATCGGGTAAAACCGGCACCCGCGCCTGCCCCAGAACGGGGCCGCCATCCAGTTCGGCGGTGACCAGATGAACCGAGCATCCGGCCTGATCATCCCCCGCCTCGATCGCGCGGGCGTGGGTGTGCAAGCCTTTGTATTTGGGCAATAATGACGGGTGGATGTTCAAAATCCGGCCCTGCCAGCGGGTGACAAAATCGGCGGTCAGAACCCGCATGAAACCGGCAAGGCAAATGATGTCGGGCTGTGCCTGCTCCAGCCTGCGGGTCAGTTCGGCTTCAAACGCGGCGCGGTCCTTGCCAAAGGGGCGGTGATCGACCACCGCTGTGGCAATCCCCATATCGGCGGCCTTTTGCAAGCCGCCGGCATCCGCATTGTTGGCCAGCACCAGAACGGGGCGCGCGGGGTGGTCCCCTGTCATTGACTGCGCCAGTGCCACCATGTTCGAGCCACCGCCCGAAATCAGTATCGCAACCCGTTTGCTCACAAAAGCGCGCCTGTATAGGAAACGCCCGCGCCCCGGGTCAGCCGACCGATGCGAAAGACCGTTTCACCCTCGCCCTGCAGCAGTTCGGTGATGGCGTCAGCGCGATCCTCAGATACGGCCAGAACCATGCCAATACCGGCATTAAAGGTTTTCAGCAATTCGGCCTGCTCCATTCCGGCTGTTGTGGTCAGCCATTTGAACACCGGCGGCAATTCCCATGCCGACAGGTCCACCTGTGCCCCAACCTCTTCGGGCAGAACCCGTGGCAGGTTTTCCGTCAACCCGCCGCCGGTGATATGGGCCAGCGCATGCACGCCCCCTGCCCGTATCG
>WGBJ01000355.1 GCA_015494385.1 Marinosulfonomonas sp. | reverse complement strand
GTTCACATGGAACGGCACAACATCCGGCGTGCGTGTGCCCAATGGCGATTTCATTCCGGCGGATCGCGAAGGGCTGACCATCTGCGACGCCACATCGGCCGCCTTTGCGATGGACCTGCCGTGGGACAAGCTGGATGTCACCACTTTTAGCTGGCAAAAGGTGATGGGCGGTGAAGCGGCCCACGGGATGCTGATCCTGTCACCGCGTGCGGTTGAACGGCTGGAATCCTATACCCCCGCCTGGCCATTGCCGAAAATTTTCCGCCTGACCAAGGGTGGCAAACTGATCGACGGTATCTTTAGCGGTGCCACCATCAACACCCCGTCCATGCTGGCGGTCGAGGATTATCTGGTCGCGTTGGACTGGGTCAAATCGGTTGGCGGCCTGAAGGGCATGATCGCCCGCGCAGACGCCAATACCGCCGCGGTTCAGGCGTTCGTTGACAGCCACGACTGGATTGAATTCCTTGCGGATGATCCGGCGCTGCGCTCGAACACTTCGGTTTGTGTCAAATTCACCGATGATCGCATCACCGACGGCGCTGCCTTTGCCAAATCCGTGGCCAAACGTCTGGAAGATGCCGGTGTGGCCTATGACATCGGCGCCTACCGCGATGCCCCTGCGGGCCTGCGGATCTGGTGTGGTGGCACGGTAGAAGCCGCTGACGTTCAGGCGCTGATGCCGTGGATTGACTGGGCCTTTAACGCCGAAATCAACGCGTAAATTTTCGGGCGGCACAAAGGGCCGTCCCCCTTACATTTTACATTCAAAGGAGCCTTAACAATGGCACCCAAAGTACTCGTCTCCGACAAACTCTCGGAAACCGCCGTTCAGATTTTCCGCGACCGTGGCATCGATGTTGATTTCATGCCCGACCTTGGCAAAGACAAAGATGCCTTGCTGGCCGCGATCCCGGCCTATGACGGCCTTGCGATCCGCTCGGCCACCAAAGCCACTGCAAAACTGCTGGATGCAGCTGAAAACCTGAAGGTTATCGCCCGTGCCGGTATCGGGGTGGACAACGTTGACATCCCCGCCGCCTCGAAAAAGGGTGTGATCGTGATGAACACGCCGTTTGGCAATTCAATCACCACTGCCGAACACGCCATCGCCCTGATGTTCGCTGTTGCGCGGCAATTGCCCGAGGCCAATGCCTCGACCCAGGCTGGCAAATGGGAAAAGTCCCGCTTCATGGGCACCGAGATCACCAACAAAACTCTTGGCCTGATTGGCGCGGGGAACATCGGCTCGATCGTTGCCAACCGCGCGCTGGGGCTGAAGATGAAAGTCATCGCCTATGACCCCTTCCTGTCGGAAGAACGCGCCGCGAAAATGGGCGTGGAAAAGGTGGAACTGGACGACCTGCTGGCACGGGCCGATTTCATCACCCTGCATGTGCCGCTAACCGACAAAACCCGTGGCATCCTGAACGCCGAAGCCATCGCCAAGATGAAAAAGGGCGTGCGCGTGATCAACTGCGCCCGTGGCGGTCTGGTGGACGAAGCCGCCTTGGCCGAAGCCCTTAAATCGGGTCAGGTTGCCGGTGCCGGTTTTGACGTTTACGAGGTCGAACCCGCCAAGGACAGCCCGCTGTTCGGCCTGCCCAACGTGGTCTGCACCCCGCATCTGGGCGCCTCGACCACAGAAGCACAGGAAAATGTGGCCGTGCAGGTGGCCGAACAAATGTCGGATTACCTGCTGACCGGTGCGGTGACGAACGCGCTGAACATGCCATCGGTCACCGCCGAAGAAGCCAAGGTCATGGGCCCGTGGCTGAAACTGGCCGAACATCTGGGCGCTTTTGTCGGCCAGTTGACGGACGAGCCGATCAAAGCCATCAACATCCTCTATGACGGCGTTGCCGCCGAGATGAATCTGGACGCGCTGGATTGCGGTGCGATTGCCGGTATCATGAAGGCCACCAACCCCGATGTGAACATGGTTTCCGCCCCCGTGATCGCAAAGGATCGCGGCATCCAAATTTCCAAAACCACGCAGGAAAAATCGGGTGTGTTTGACGGCTATGTCAAGCTGACCGTCGCCACAGACACACGCGAACGCACCATTGCGGGCACTGTTTTCTCGGATGGCAAACCACGCTTTATCCAGATCAAAGGCATCCAGATCGATGCCGAGATCGGCGAGCATATGCTGTACACCACCAACAAGGACGAACCGGGTATCATCGGCACCCTTGGCCGCGTTCTGGGTGAAAACGACGTCAACATCGCCAACTTTACCCTGGGCCGCAAAGAGGTCGGGGGTGACGCGATTGCGCTGCTGTATATCGACGGGCATCTGAACGACAAAACCCGCGATGAACTGCGCGAAACAGGCATGTTCCAATCGGTCAGCCCGCTGGATTTCGACGTCCACTAGGCATGTGCCCATAACAATTCGTCAAAGGCCCTCTGGACATTCAGGGGGCCTTTGGTTTTGGTGCGGTCTGGAAAAGGGGAAGCATTATGCGCGTCTATGCGATTGGCGATATTCACGGGCAGATTGACTTGTTGCAAGAGGCACATGAACGCATCGCGGCAGATCGTGCGCGCACGGGCGACATGACAGCCCCCGTGGTGCATCTGGGCGATTTGCCCGATCGCGGACCAGATACCAAAGGCGTGATCCAGTTGCTGATTGATGGCGTGGCCCGAGGCGAACCGTGGTTAACCGTGCGCGGCAACCACGACCGGATGTTCGCCGGATTCCTTGAGGATCGCGATTACCACGATCCCCGATTGCGGCGCGAATATACATGGCTGCACCCGCGTCTTGGCGGCATTGAAACGCTGGCCTCATACGGGGTGGATGAACACACACCGCACGATCAGGTGCAACGCGCGGTGCCCGAAAGCCACAAACAGTTTCTAACGCAAATGCCCTTGATGCAGCGCTTTGGCGATGTTGTCTTTGTCCATGCGGGCGTGATGCCGGACGTGCCGCTGGACCAACAGACCGAAGACAATCTGCTTTGGATTCGCGACCCGTTCCTGAACCACACCGGCCCGTTTGAAGCCCTGATCGTGCATGGCCACACGCCGGTGGATGCGGCCACGCATTACGGCAACCGGATCAATCTGGATTCGGGGGCAGGCTATGGCAAAGCCCTGACAGCCGCTGTGTTCGAGGGAACCGATTGCTGGGTTCTGGGCGACAGTGGGCGCACCCCTTTGCTGCCTGAAAACAGTCTCTAATCCTTGCGGATTACACCCGTGATCGCCGCTGCCCCCAGTGCCGTGACGACCCACCCCAAC
>WGBJ01000354.1 GCA_015494385.1 Marinosulfonomonas sp. | reverse complement strand
GGTGAAATATGTGCTGGGACGCAAGGACAGCATTCTGCGGGGGCCGGGGGCCTCGGCCGGGGCGAATTTTGCCGATGGCGATGTTTTTCGCGATGCCTATCGCATCCAGCTGGTGCATTTCACGCAAGACCGCTCGCAGGTGTCCGACAAGGGCATCGTGTTCGAGCGGGCGCAAAAGGCGTCGCTTGGTATATATGCGTTGTGGCCGAAATCCGAAGGGTCGGTGCGGATCACCGCAGGTGGTGTGCAGATTGATCCGGGTTTTTTGAGCGATCCGGCGGATGTGGAAACCTCCTTGCGCGGCATGGCGCAGGCGCGGGCCTTGATGGTGGAAATGGGGTTTGAACCGGATCCGGTGGATGCGTCGGACGAGGATGTTTTGCGTGGCGGTGTCTACTCGGGCTATCACCTGATCGGCAGCAACCGCATGTCGCTGGATGCAGGTAGCGGCGTGGTGGGGCCTGATTTTGCGGTACACGGGCTACAGGGGCTGTCAATCTGTGATGCTTCGGTGATGCCCGATCACCTGTCCAGCCACAGCTACCTGCCGACCATCTCTATGGCGCGGATGTTTGCGCAACAGCGGGGGTGGGCGGCATGAAACGATACCCCGCACGGCTGATTGACCGGTTGGCGCTGCTGTTGTGGGATCTCGCGTGGCATCTGGGCCTGCCGTTGGTGCTGCTGTATCTGTGGCATCGAGGGCGCAAGGAACCGCTGTATCGCCAACATATGGGCGAGCGTTTTGGTGGTGGTGCGGCTGTGCCCGCAGGGGCAATCTGGATTCATGGGGTTTCGCTGGGCGAGATGCGGGCCGCTCGTCCGCTGATAGATGCGCTGCTTAAGCGGGGCGAACAGGTGCTGATCACCAACATCACCGCCGCCGGACGCGCCGAAACCCTGAAACTGTTTGCCGATGCGATTGAGCGGGGCCAGTTGCATGTCCGCTGGTGTCCGGCAGAATACGCATGGGCCATCCGCCGGTTTTTGACCAAACACAAACCCCGTTTTGGCATGATCATGGAGATCGAGCTTTGGCCCCGTCTGATTGCCACCTGCCACGCCAAAGGCCTGCCGCTGGCGCAGGCGCAGGCGCAATATCCGGACAAGAGTTTTGCACGTGATACCAAAGGGTTGCAAGTGCGGGCGCATGTGGTGCGTGCGTTTGATCTGATCATGGCGAAATCCGAACGCCATGCTGAACGGTTCCGTCAGTTGGGGGCGCAAAATGTGCAGGTGATGGGGGAATTGCGGTTCGAGCAGCCGATCCCGCCCGAACATTTGCAAGCGGCCAAAACCCTACGCGCCCAAATCGCGCCGGAACGTCCAGTGTTCTGCCTTGCCAGCACCGCACCGGACGAGGATGCGATGTTGATCCCCGTGCTGCGCAAACTGCTGGACGCAGCCGAACAGGCTGGAAAATCGCGCCCCTTCATCGTCTACGTCCCGCGCCACCCCAAGGATTTTGCCGCGACGGGCGAACGATTGGATGCGGCGGGGCTGAACATGCTGCAACGCTCGACCGGTCTGGACGATGCTTTGTCGCCCAAAGCTCCCCTGACCGAAAATCTGGACGGGTTGTTCGGGGATTCACTGGGCGAGATCAACTTCTATTTTGCCCTGTCCGACCGCGTGTTTATTGGCGACAGTTTCAATGATGAAGGGTCGCATAATATCATTGAGCCACTTAGCCTTGGCAAACCCGTGGTGGTCGGGCCCAGCATCTGGGGCATCGAATATCCGGCGCTCGAGGCGTTGGAGGCAGGGGTGCTGGTAAAGTTGGAAACACCGGATCAGTTGTTTGACCACTGGAGCCGCGAAAGCGGCGCCACGGCTGCGCAGATAAGGGGTTTTCTGGCGCAACACGGCGGCGCCACGCAAAAAGCCCTGCACCATCTAACAAATGCAGGGCTGCTGTAGGGTGGGGTTCACCCCGCCGCTTTACCAATCCGGTTTGCGTTTTTCCAGAAAGGCGGCAATGCCTTCTTCGGTGTCGCGCATCATCATATTGGCCGTGATCACCTCGCCGGTGTATTCATAGGCCTGCTCCAGCGGCATGGTGATCTGTTTGTAAAACGCCTCTTTGCCGATGCCCAACACGCCCTTCATCTTGCTGGCCAGCACCTGCGCCATTTCAAGGGCTGCGGCGTCCAGATCATCGTGGTCCACGGCGCGGTTGATCAGGCCCAGTTCCTCGGCCCGTGTGGTATCGATGAAGGATCCCGTGGTCAGCATTTCGAACGCCTGTTTGCGCGGGATGTTGCGGGTCAAGGCCACCATCGGGGTGGAGCAGAACAGGCCAAGGTTCACGCCGTTCACGCCGAACCGTGTGCCATGTGCGGCCACGGCCAGATCACAGGTGGCAACCAGCTGGCAACCGGCGGCAGTGGCGATGCCGTGGGGTTTGGCGATGACCGGTTGGGGCAGGCGGGTGATCGACTGCATCACGCGGCTGCAACGGGTGAACAGATCGTGGAAATAGGCCC
>WGBJ01000353.1 GCA_015494385.1 Marinosulfonomonas sp. | reverse complement strand
TTGCAGGACCTGATCAACAAATACGGTGGCGAGATGCCGCAAACCTATGGTGTGCCGGTCGAGGAAATCGAAAAAGGCATCAAAATGGGTGTGCGCAAGGTGAACATCGACACCGACAACCGCATGGCCCTGACCGGCCAGTTCCGCAAGGTCGCGATGGAAGACCCGACCCAGTTTGACCCGCGCAAATTCCTGATCCCCGCAATGGAGGAAATGGAAAAGCTGGTGAAAGACCGCTTCGAGCGTTTCGGCACAGCCGGACACGCCGCGCAAATCAAGGTCATCCCGATGGATGACATGGCCAAGCGTTACGCCGACGGCACGCTTGACCCGAAAACCGCTTAACCCCCCGGGCCCAAAATCCGGCCACCTGACATCAAAGGAGACCAAAATGGACCAGTCAGATCGTTACGCAGACCTCTCGTTGAAAGAGGCAGACCTTATCGCAGGCGGAAAGCATGTGCTTGTCGCCTATATCATGAAGCCCAAAGCAGGCTTTGGCGGATATCTGGAAACCGCCGCCCACTTTGCGGCTGAATCCTCGACCGGTACCAATGTGGAAGTCTCCACAACCGATGATTTCACACGCGGCGTTGACGCCATCGTTTACGAAATCGACGAAGCAAAAAGCCTGATGAAGATCGCCTATCCGGTTGATCTGTTTGACCGCAACATCATCGACGGGCGCGCCATGCTGGCGTCATTCCTGACACTGTGCATCGGCAACAACCAGGGCATGGGCGATGTCGAGCACGCCAAGATCCACGATTTCTATGTGCCGCCTGCCTATCTGCGCCTGTTTGACGGCCCGTCAACCACGATCAAGGACATGTGGAACGTCCTTGGCCGCCCGCATGTGGATGGCGGCTTTATCGTCGGCACCATCATCAAGCCGAAACTGGGCCTGCGCCCACAGCCCTTTGCCGATGCCTGCTATGATTTCTGGCTGGGTGGCGATTTCATCAAGAACGATGAACCGCAGGGCAATCAGGTATTCGCACCGCTAAAAGAAACCATCACACTGGTGGCCGACGCGATGAAACGCGCGCAGGATAAAACAGGCGAAGCCAAACTGTTCTCGGCCAATATCACCGCCGATGACCACCATGAAATGGTCGCCCGTGGCGAATTCATTCTGGAAGCCTTTGGCGAAAATGCCGATCACGTTGCCTTCCTTGTGGATGGCTATGTGGCCGGTCCGGCCGCCATTACAACGGCACGCCGCACCTTCCCCAAACAGTACCTGCACTATCACCGTGCCGGTCACGGGGCGGTCACTTCGCCCAGCTCGATGCGCGGCTACACCGCCTTTGTGCTGTCAAAAATGGCCCGCATGCAGGGTGCATCCGGCATCCACACCGGCACCATGGGCTTTGGCAAAATGGAAGGCGAACCGGCCGACAAGATGATGGCCTATATGATCACGGATGACAGTGCCGATGGCCCGTATTTCCATCAGGAATGGCTGGGCATGAACCCGACGACCCCGATCATTTCGGGCGGCATGAACGCGCTGCGGATGCCGGGTTTCTTCAAAAACCTTGGCCATTCGAACCTGATCCTGACCGCCGGTGGCGGCGCATTCGGCCACATTGATGGTGCTGCCGAAGGGGCGAAATCGCTTCGTCAGGCTGAACAATGCTGGAAAGAAGGTGCAGACCCGATCGAGTTTGCCAAAGAGCACAAGCAGTTTGCCCGTGCCTTTGAAAGCTTCCCGGGGGACGCCGATGCACTGTTCCCGAACTGGCGCGAGGCATTGCGGATCAATTCGCCTGCATAACGGTGCCAAACCGGCTAAACAACGGGCAGCGCGACACGATTCGCGCTGCCCCACCTACCGGCTAACCATACGGCGCGGCATACCCGATTTCTTTGAAAGAAATCGGACCGGAATTTTCAAAAATTCCGGCACCGCCGCAAGAAAATGAAAAGGACCGTCTGCCATGACTTTCGATCGCTCCATCAAAATCGCCCCGTCCATCCTGTCGGCGGATTTTGCCAACTTCGGCCAGGAAATCCGCGCCATCGAGGATCAGGGCTGTGACTGGGTCCATGTCGATGTGATGGACGGCCATTTCGTGCCCAACCTGACCTTCGGCCCCCCCGCCGTGGCCGCCTTTCGCCCGCATGTGAAAACCTTTATGGATGTGCATCTGATGATCGCACCGGTGGACCCCTATATCGAGGCCTATGCCAAAGCCGGCGCCGATATGATCACCGCCCATGTCGAATCCGGCCCGCATATCCACCGCACCCTGCAAGCCATCAAGGCACAAGGGGTAAAGGCCGGTGTCAGCCTGAACCCGGGCACCCCGCTGTCCACGATCGAATACTGCATGGACCTGCTGGATATGGTGTTGATCATGACAGTGAACCCCGGATTTGGCGGGCAGAAATTCATCCACTCGGGCGTCGAGAAAACCCGCAAGGTGCGCGAAATGATTGGCGATCGTCCGATCCACATCCAGATTGACGGCGGCGTCACACCCGAAACCGCCCCGCTGGTTGCCGCCGCCGGTGCCGACGTTCTGGTCGCCGGTTCTGCCGTGTTCAACGGCGGATCGGTCGATACCCCCGAGGTATACGGCAAAAACATCCGCGCCATCCGCGATGCCGCCTCGGCTGCACAATAACGCGCCAAAGGGCCGCGCGAACGCCCTTTGATGTCTATGGCCTGTCGGGATAAACTCGGCAGGTCGTAACAACAAATCTGGAGATTTATCATGGCCGTGACACCCCCCGTCTGCGATTTTGACTGGCAAGCGCCCGATTTCACCCTGCCCGCCTCGGATGGCAAAACCTATTCGCTGTCCGATGTGAAAGGCGAAAACGGCACGCTGGTGATGTTCATCTGCAACCACTGCCCCTATGTGAAATCCATCATGGACAAGATCATCCGCGATGCGCAGGACCTGCAAAAACTGGGCATCGGTGTGGTGGCGATCAATTCCAACGATGCTGTAGCCTACCCCGAGGACAGCTTCGAGAATATGCAAAAGCTGGATCTGCCCTTCCCTTATCTGCACGATGAATCCCAGGCCGTCGCCCGCGCCTACGGTGCCGCCTGCACCCCCGATTTCTTTGGCTTCAACGCCGACATGGGCCTGCAATACCGTGGCCGTCTGGATGCGTCAGGCCGCAACGCCGGACCGGATGACCTGAAACGCGACCTGTACGAGGCTATGAAACAAGTTGCCGAAACCGGCCAAGGTCCACGCGAACAGATCCCCTCGATGGGCTGTTCCATCAAATGGAAAGACGCATGACACCCATTGTATTCGATCTGGACGGCACGCTGATCGACAGCGCGCCCGACCTGCACGCCGCCTGCTGCAAAATGCTGGCGGACGAGGGCGCGCCCGCCCCAAGCCTTGAAACCGTGGTCGGCTATGTTGGCAATGGCGTGCCGCGTCTGGT
>WGBJ01000352.1 GCA_015494385.1 Marinosulfonomonas sp. | reverse complement strand
CGTCAACTGCGCTTTTGTTCTGCGCCAAAGCATCATAAAACGCGATTTCGTCGGCTGACAGCCCTTCTTCCTCGCCACGCCCTCTGGCTTCTCGAATATCCTGAGCAAGGGAAATCAGTTCCTGTAGAACCTCAACGGTGCTGATAGCATTGGTGTGATAGCGGGCGACAGCCTCTGCCAGCCGATCCGAAAACTGTTTACTCTCTACAATATTCGATTTGGTTCGCGAGGATATTTCATCATTTAGAAGCTTTTTCAGAGCTTCCAGTGCAAGGTTCTTTTTTTCCATTTGCTGGATTTCAGCCAGGAATTCATCCGATAAAATTTAGATATCTGGAGATTTCAGGCCAGCGGCCGAGAGGATATCGACGATTTCCGTAGAAACAACTGATCGGTCGATAATCTGCTGAACGGCGAGTTTCTTGTTTGCTGTTGAGCCGCCTTCCGCTTGTGATGCCTTTGCCAGAGCCGCGCGGATGGTTTGGAAAAAGCCAACCTCATCCCGGATTTCACGCGCTTCGTCACTAGCGGATGCAAGGGAAAAAGCTTTTGAAAGCGCAAGAACTGCATCCTGATAGCGGCGGTGGGCCTTCTTCCTATCTTCGCTTTTCTTTTCCCGTTCTGCTGCTTCATGTTGTTTCGCCAGAATCCAGTCCAGCGCTGCGGCCATGACGGCCAGCCGTTCCTTGGGTGTTCTGCTTAGTCCGGCATCGTAGTCGAAACCATGAAACATGTCTTTGACGATGCCAAAGCGGTTGAGCATCTTGGCAACGGCCTCACCAAATACCGCAGGCGTGTTTACATCATCTTTTTCAATTGGCGTGCCGGTAAAACCGATGAACGAGGCATTGGGCAGGGCATCGCGCAGGTATTTGGAAAAGCCATAGGTGATCTCGCCGGTCTTTTTATCGACCTTGGCCTTGAAGCCATATTGGCTGCGGTGCGCTTCGTCGGCGATCACAACCACATTGCGCCGGTCGGTCATTGAGGGTCAGAAACGAAACAGGCCGCTATCCAATATGGCCATGCTGATGCTGTTGCGCAGGATGAAGGTCGAGGGTGCCACGGTTCACGGGTTTCGCAGCACGTTTCGGGATTGGGCCAGCGAGGTTGTCAACGCCCCGCGCGAGGTGGCCGAAATGAGCAATAATGTCCCTCTATTCTTAACCTCGGTGTTAATATCCGGATGATGCGCATTGCTGTGCAACAAAATCCCGCAACAATTCAGGCGTTCTCATACCTACTCGCGAAGTTGGCTTCTCGCCGTTACTTAGAATAAATCGATAGATTGCTGCAGCATTGACTTGAGCTGTTCGCAAGCCGTCTCTTACCTCCGTTCTATCCAAATTGGTGTCACCGCTAAGCAGTGCATCTAAGATTCGCGACAAGTTCCCCATTGGAAGAGCAACGTGTTCCAATAGATCCAATCTACTTATGTTATTCGATTCTGACATAGAAATTCCCCCGAATTGAGCATTAGGGAACGATTGCTTTACTTTAGTTAATCAATGGTTAATGAAAATTATGAAACTCTTAATGGAGCGTAAATCCGCTCATTTTTTTGTGAATTCTTGCTCATATTTCTGGATTTCGGATCGCATACCATCAAGCTGTTGGCGCCGCAATCAATGCGGTACCTACCGGACGGGCATCGCAATTACATTTCCCTTTAAATTATCTGCCGCAACCATTTCACTATCGCCAATATGGTCTATTGAGTTAGTTTCATTCATTACCTCAATCATTGAATTGATCAATGTTTCATAGCTTTTTTGCAGCTCGTTCTTTTCTGCAAATGCGGCCATATCCATAAGAACATCAATCATCCATTTATACTCGTTCATTCGTCAATCTCCCCTTGGGTTGAATTTATAATTGTGAGGTGGCCCTAATTATGGTTAAAGAATCAATAACAAATTCAGAAAACAGATTGTTTCCAACTTGTATGCAAGATGGAGGCACAAGATGTTGCGGAAATGGCAACAATCAATACTAAGAACTATGAAAGTATCACGCGTAAAAAGCATTTTATTTGGCTGGAGCAATACCGCAAGGGTCTCTACCTACTGCCCTGCATGGACAGGCGCGTAGTGACGGGATTCATGCCCATGCCTTCTATTTACCCGAAGACCGCGACGGCGACGGGGTGATCGACCATCTGGCGCTTTTCGCTCCGACTGGCTTTTGCGAAGCCTCGGTCCGCTTGCTGGACAGTCTTCAGGAATTGCTTATTTCCCGAGTCGGTCAGTTTCGACTCAAATCACATCCTCGCCCCCAACTCCTGTATCCACCCAGCTGTGCATAGTTGAGCACAACCCCGCGCCACGCCTGGAGAGGCCCCGGTCGCGGTCGACACGGACGTGGGGCTATTGCTCAGTTGCGTCTTGAATTGAGCAGTCTGCGGACGGCGTCAGGGCAAGCGCGTCCTGCGGCCGAGTTTTGTCCCGTCCGCCCGTTTGGCATGCCGCGGGCATCAGCCTTCACGCTGGGCAGCCGGTTTGGCAAGGCTCCGTGCCACCCTGTGCGCGGGTGGTTTGCGTTGAAATTTACCCAGCCCGTTCACGGTCCACTGGCTCTTGGCCTCGGTGTGCACTTCGGGTTGGGCCAGTTACGTCCCTTTTAGAATGTCACTGCCTCTCCCATACCTAGTCCTGACTGAATTTTGATCCTAGTGTGCAGCGGGTTGCTGACATGAACTCTCCAGAGGAAGGTGGCATAGAGAACCTTCGCCCTCGGTCCCATCCCCCCGCTACTTGCCTTCATTAAAACGCGGATATGCCCCGACGCGGGGGGGGATTTTCCTTATGCTACAAAGGGGTTTAGGCTTGGTGATCGACCCCGTGAGAATGCCTGATCACCTCATTACGCACTCTAACCCCCGTTTCTCTCTATTCGAGTAACCTCCGGGGCGTTTGAGGCCGGTCATGAAAACTCCAATAAAGCAAGGGTTTTCCATAAATTTTGTGCCCGACCAGTTGCGGCAATGTCAAATCCTCTCACTCGACGAGAGAAGTCCGAAGGGGGCGTTTTGGCGCCAAAAGCTGCAGGGCAGTGCGGGGGGGCTTTCCGTGAATGCATTGAACGGAGCCACGAAAATGGCGCTGCCTTTTCCTGTGACAACCAGATACAATCCGAAAATTGGAGGACACTTTGTACGATATCATTCCCGACATTCACGGCCAGTTTGAAAAGCTGGAGCACGCTCTGACCTCACTGGGGTATTCAAAGCGAAACGGAGCGTGGCGGCACTCGGACTCCGGGCGCATTTGCGTTTTTCTGGGCGATTTCATCGACCGTGGCCCGCGAAACGGGGATGTCATCGCTCTGGTGCGCGGGATGCTGGATGCCGGAACGGCGCTGGCGGTGATGGGCAATCACGAGTTGAACGCGATCCATTTCCATACCAAGCATCCCGAAACCGGCGTGCCTTTGCGCCCGTGGTCCCCTAAAAACCTGCGTCAGCACCAGAGCTTTCTGGATGAATTTCCGTCGGAAAGCACCGCCACGCGTGATGTCATCGGCTGGATGCGCAGCCTTCCGATCTATCTGGAACTTGACGGGTTTCGCGCCGTGCATGCCTGCTGGGACGAGGGGTGCATTGCTCGGCTGGAGACGGAAACGGCCTCGGGCGTGCTATCGGAAGAAAAACTCATCATGGCCGCCGATCCTGCCGATCCGCTCAATGATCTCGTGGAAACTATTACCAAGGGCCCCGAGGTTATCTTGCCGAATGGGCACAGCTTTGCTGACAAGGATGGCAACCAGCGCACCGAGGTGCGGGTAAAATGGTGGAATGGGGAGGGACAAAGCTGGGCCGACATTGCCATGTCAGTGCCCGAACCGGATGATTTACCCAAGGGTGGGCTGCCTGCGGATGTATCGGCAATGGTCTACCCCGAAACGGCCAAGCCCGTGTTCTTCGGCCATTACTGGCTGACCGGGCAGCCGGTGTTGCAAGCCCCGAACGCTCTGTGTCTTGATTATTCCGCCGGCAAAGATGGACCGCTTATGTCATATGGTATGGACGGGGATGATCGGCTGACATTGGAAAAGATCAAGTGCCACGGGGATTGAATATCATCCAGTTTCAAACAACGCGGCCTCTTGCTCGGCTCAAGGCAATGATACGGCATCGATCAGATCAATGATCCTGACGGCCGGCATCTCCTGTTTCACTATCATGCGCTTGCCGCCTGCCCAGTCATCAATTCGCTGGCCAGCCCCTTAAACCCGTTGGTCTGCAGGTCGATCGCCAATCCCTTGCTGGTGACGGTTACACGGTGGACCAGACGCTGGACAATGCGGGTGCGCTCATTATGGAAAAGCTGTGCCCAGAGGCTGTCGAAATCCTGCAGGGCAGCGGGGACTTCACTGGTTTCAGTGTTGCCGCCCAGTTCCGCTGCCGTTTGGGTCGCAATTTCGGGAGAACGCAATACACGTGCAATTCGTTCACTACTGCCCTCTCGGCCATACCTGGGGCGAGGCGAACTTTTGGCGTTGCACGCCTGTGCTGATGTGTCCTGCAGCATCTGCTACACCCTTTCCAAAATCGCCGTATCGATAATTGCTGGTTGCAGGCCTTCATAAACCTGCTTCTCGTCCACCACCTGCATCATTCCCTAAATCGCAGAGCGATCAAGGTGCCCGCCCGAGATGCCGCCATCGTCATAGTTGAAGAACATTTTTGCCGCTCCCGGTTTGGACGCGCCGTTTCTTCGTGGATCCTAACCGGAAGCGGTGATCCGGTAGTAGTTATTGCAATAAAACTTAGTCTATCCCATACCTGCTGTTGATCACTATACAGTTTCAGGTCAAGATCAGGTTGTCTGCTGCCGGTAAACCGGCTTTTCGATAGCAGGGCGCAAATGCAAACAGGGGATAGCCGATGAAACGTCTTATGAAATATCTGGTCCGGTTTTTATCTGTCACGGTTCCTTTGGGGCTGGGTGTTCTGTCGATCATTCTATTTGCCGGTATGAAATCCCTGCCATCGGCCAAGGAAACATCACCGCGGGTGACGCAGGTTCGGGTGATCACGCTGGCCCCCATCCCCGTTGTGCCCCGCGTATTCGGCTATGGCAGTGTCAGCCCGACAAAGGAATGGCGGGCCGTGGCGCGGGTTGAGGGGGAAATCCTGTGGGCGTCGGACAATCTGGAAAACGGATTGCTGGCCGAAGAGGGTGAAGATCTGGTCAAGATCGACCCCAGCGGAATCGAACTGACGCTGGCGCAGATCGATGCGCAGATTTCCTCGATTGATGCGCGGGATGAAACTGTGCGTATCAGTCTGGAAACTGCCCAAGCCGAGTTGGAAATCAGCCGCGCGGATCTGGTCCGCCAGCGTGATCTGGCCGAGCGTGGCGCCGTGCCCAAAACCGCTGTCGATCAGGCTGTGCGCCAGGAGCTTGCCTCGCGTACCAACATCAATTCCCTGAAGAACCAGCTGATCCTGAACGAAGCCGAGCGCAAGGTGCTTGTGGCACAGCGCAACATTGCTTTGCGTGATCTGGAGTTCACCAGCATCAAGGCCCCCTTTGCGATGCGGATCGGCGAAGTCAGCGCCCAGACCGGACAGTTTGTGAACCGCGGGCAGGTTCTGTTTGCCGCCGAAGGGGTCGAGGCGGTTGAAATCGCCGCCCAGTTCCCGATTGGCCGCATGTCCGCGCTGATGCGCGGTAGCCAGCAAAGCGCAACGGATGGCCCGACCGGCCTTGAGGCGATTGTGCGTCTGCAATCCCCTGTGCGCACGATCAAATGGGCGGCACGGGTGGATCGGGTCGGGGATCTGATTGATCCGCGCACCCAGAGCATCAATGTGGTTGTGGTGGTGGATCAGCCAATGCAACAGGCCCGCGCGGGCCAAAAACCGCCCCTGCGCCGCAATATGTTTGTCGAGGTCGAATTGCGCGCGCCAGAGCGTCCGGCACTGGCCGTTCCTGCCAATGTCATTCACGGCGAGACGGTCTTTGTCGTCAACAGCGACAACAAGCTGGAAAAACGCAAACTGAAGATTGCCTATACTATAGACGGGGTGGCCGTGATTGCCGATGGCCTGAGCAAGGGCGACCGGCTGGTGGTCAGTGATATGGATATCGCCATGCCCGGCAAAACCGTCAAACCCGTCGAGGATAAAACCCTGAAGGCGCAACTGGCCGCAGAAGCCCTTGGTCAGGAAACCGGCAAATGATCCGCCTGTTTGCTGCCCATCCAACGGCTGCCAACATCCTGATGGTAATCATCATGGTGGTTGGCCTTATCGCCGTGCCGCAATTGCAACGCGACACATTTCCGGTAACCCCGCCCTCGGTGGTCGAGGTGCGCATCACCTATCCCGGTGCGGCCCCCGCCGAGGTAGAGCAGGCCATCTGCACCCGCGTCGAAGACCCGATCCGAGGGGTTGATTATCTGGACGAATTGCGCTGCGTGGCCCGGGACAACATTGCCGTTATCAGTGCTGAAATCGTTGAAGGGGCCGATATGGGCACCTTTTACGACGATGTGACCTCGGCGGTTGATACCATCACCACCTTCCCCGACGAGGTGGACAAACCGACCAGCCGCGTTATTGAACGGATCGCCACGGTGGCCTCGATCGCCATCACAGGACCGGATGATCCGCATGTGCTGTTTGCCTATGCCGAGGATTTTGCCGACCGGCTGAAAACCCACCCGATGATCTCGCAAACGGTGATCGACGGCTTTTCCGACCGCGAGATTTCAATCTCGATCCCGGCCGCTACTTTGCTGCGCTATGGGCTTAGCATCGATGATGTTTCCAATGCCCTTGTGCGCAACAGTTTCGATTTGCCCGCCGGCACCATGGAAACCCCCGATGGCGATGCCCTGTTGCGGTTCGTCGGGGAACGCCGCAAGCCCGAGGATTTCGCCAATATCCCGCTGACATCCTCGGCCTTGGGCGCCGAAGTTCTGCTGGGCGAAGTGGCCGAGATCACCGAGCAATTCGCCAATGATTACGACACCGCCCTGTTCAACGGCAAACGGGCGGCCATTGTCACCGTCACCAAAACACCGGCGCAGGATGCGCTGCGGGTGATGGATGTGATGATGAAAATTCTGGACGAAGAACGCCAGAACGCCCCCGAGGGGATTACGTTGGAAGTTTCCACCGATTCCACCTCGAACATCATCGACCGACTGCGGATCATCACCGACAACGGGATTCAGGGCCTGATTCTGGTGTTTTTCGTCATGTGGCTGTTCTTTGGCCTGCGCTTTGCCTTTTGGGTGGCGATGGGGCTGCCGGTTTCGTTCCTGGGCACCATCTTTGTTATGCAGATGGCCGGATTGACCATCAACATGATCACCATGGTTGCGCTGTTGGTGGCGATCGGGCTGTTGATGGATGACGCCATCGTTATATCCGAAAACATCGTCAGCCGCCGCCACAAGGGCGATTCACCACTACAGGCCGCGATCAAGGGCACCAAACAGGTGCTGCCGGGGGTTGCTGCCTCGTTTCTGACCACGGCGATGATTGTCGGGCCGCTGGGCCTGATGGCGGGCAAAATCGGGGCGGTGCTGAAATTCCTGCCGATTGTGCTGATGGTCACCTTAAGCGTCAGTTTGATCGAGGCCTTTCTGATCCTGCCACACCACTTGAAACACGCGCTGAAAAACCCGGAACCGTCGCGGTTCAGCAAAGCCTTTTCAAACGGCTTTGACCGGTTCCGTGACCGCGTGATCGCGCCGCTGTCCATGCTGTCGCTCAAGGCGCGGTATCTGACATTGGGTTTCGCGGGGTTCCTGATCCTGCTGTCCATTGCGCCAATCGTCGGCGGGCAGATCAAATTCCAGAGCTTCCCCAATCTGGAAAGCGACACCATCGAGGCGCGTCTGACACTGCCCCAAGGCACACCTTTGTGGCGCACCGAAGAACGGGTGGCGCAGGTGGTCAAGGCCCTGCAAACCTTGAACGATGAGCTAACCCCCGAACAACCCGACGGCGCGACGCTGGTGAAAAACTATACCGTCTTTTACGGCAGCAACGCCGATACCGATGAAACCGGCGCGCAACTGGCCACGGTCAGCGCCAGCCTGTTGCGCGCCGAGGCCCGCAGCACCAATGTGACCCAGATCGTCGAGCGTTGGAAAAAGCTGACCGGCCCGATGCCGGATATGTCCGGCCTGCGCTTTACCGACAAGGACCGCGGGGTGGGTGGCAAGCCGATTTCGATCCGCCTGCAGGGCGAAGATCTGGACGAGCTAAAGGCCACCGCGGTCGAGATGCGCAAATTCTTTCGCGGCTTTAACGGCGTGCGCGATGTGCTGGACGATCTGCGCCCGGGCAAGCCCGAATATATCATCACCCTGCGCCCAGCAGCTGCCAGCGCCCTTGGGGTTTCGGCCCAAAATATTGCCGGTCAGTTGCGCCGTGCCTTTCGCGGTGACACACCTTTGCAGGTGCAGGACCGATATGGATCGCTTGATGTGATCGCCCGTCTGCAACCCGACGATCGCGATTCCGCCAGTGACGTGCAGGACCTGCGCATCGCCGCCGCGGACGGCACCCTTGTGCCGCTTTCGGCTGTGGCCGAGGTCAGTCAGGACCGCGGCTATTCCCGCATCCAGCGCATCGACGGGCGGCGCACCGTCACCGTCGAGGGGTCGATCAACCCGAATGTTGCCAATGCGGTTGAATTGATGGCCGCGCTAAAGCAGGATTTCCTGCCGCAACTGGCGCAAAAACGCCCCGATGTGGATGTTATCATCACCGGCGAAAGTCAGGACACCAAGGAAAGCGGCGGCTCTCTGCTGACCTTTCTGGTGATCGGGCTGGTCGGTGTTTACCTGATCCTTGCCTTCCAGTTCCGCAGTTTCATTCAGCCGGTGGCCGTGTTCGTCGCCATTCCTCTGGGCCTGATCGGTGTGGTTTGGGGGCATATGCTGATGGGGATGCAGCTGTCCTTGCCCAGCATGATCGGTCTGGCCACTTTGGCCGGTATCGTGGTGAACGACAGCATCCTGCTGGTGGCCTTTATGAAGGAACGCTATAACGAGGGGGCCGAGCTGATCGACGCCGCTAAAGGGGCTGTGCGTGACCGGTTCCGCGCTATTTTCCTGACCTCGCTAACCACGGTGGCCGGTCTGGGGCCGTTGCTGTTTGAAACCAGCACGCAGGCGCAATTGCTGTTGCCCATCGTTGCCAGCCTTGCGTTTGGTCTGACGATTGCCACCATGCTGTCGCTGTTCGTTACACCGGCGATGTTTCTGGTGCTGCATGACATGGGGCTGATCCGCCGCGCCAAACCCGGCGACGCCGAGGAGTGATACCAGCATGCCGGCGGCCGGTGACAGGCAGCACAGGATTGTGAAAGCCGGCATGGCAATTACATCTTGCCGGATTCTTGCCGCAGGGTGGTGCTTGGCCCTGCGCGAATCTGCTTGGCCGCATTTCACGCATGTCACGGAAACATGGATAAAAGTGTTTAAAATATAAGGATTAACTGGTGCTGCCGGGGAGATTCGAACTCCCGACCTCTCCCTTACCAAGGGAGTGCTCTACCCCTGAGCTACGGCAGCATCGGTTCTGGCGGGTGAATAGGGGTATTTTCAGTTTGGTGCAAGCGCAATCTGGACCCTTTTTGCACCCTGCTATAGAGAAGGTGATATGACGACACAAAAGAGCAAAGACAGCAAGGCCACAGCACGCGCCCAAAAGGAGGCGCGGCTGAAGGCGGCATTAAAGGCCAATATGGCGAGGCGCAAGGCGCAGGTGCGGGGGCGCAAGGCTCCGGCGGCGTCCGATAGTAAGGCAGAGTAGGGCAGGTATCATGGATTCAATTGTAGTAACCGGTGGCGGGGCGTTAAACGGGCAGATCCCGATTGCGGGGGCGAAAAACGCCTGTCTGACATTAATGCCGGCGACCCTGTTGTCGGAAGAGCCGCTAACCCTGACCAACGCACCGCGCCTGTCGGACATCAAGACGATGACCGCCCTGCTGGAATCACTGGGGGCCGAGGTTTCGGCGCTGGCCGATGGCAGCGTGATCGCCATGTCCAGCCACGAGGCCGACAATCCGGTCGCGGATTATGAAATCGTGCGCAAAATGCGGGCCTCGAACCTTGTGCTGGGGCCTTTGTTGGCGCGGCATGGTCATGCGGTGGTGTCGATGCCCGGCGGCTGTGCGATCGGGGCGCGGCCGATGGATTTGCACATTCACGGGCTTGAGGCACTGGGCGCCGAGATTGAATTGAAAGAGGGCTATCTGCACGCCAAGGCCGTGAACGGCCTGAAGGGCGCACAGATTGAATTGCGCTTTGCCTCGGTCGGGGCGACGGAAAACATTCTGATGGCCGCGACATTGGCCAAAGGCACAACCGTTCTGAAAAACGCGGCACGCGAGCCGGAAATCATTGACCTGGCCACCTGCCTGCGGGCGATGGGCGCACAGATCGAAGGCGACGGCACCGAAACGATCACCATTCAGGGCGTGGACCGTTTGCACGGCGCGACCCATCCGGTGCTGCCGGACCGGATCGAACTGGGCACCTACATGCTGGCCCCCGCGATTGCCGGTGGCGAAGTGGAACTGCTGGGCGGGCGGATTGATCTGCTGACGTCCTTTTGCGAGAAACTGGACGAGGCGGGCATTTCCGTCACCGAAACCGAAAAGGGCCTGAAGGTGGCGCGGCGCAACGGCCAAATAAAGGCCGTGAACGTCAAGACCGAAGTTTTCCCGGGCTTCCCCACCGACCTGCAAGCGCAAATGATGGCGTTGCTTTGCACCGCGGACGGGGTCAGCGTGTTGGAGGAAACCATTTTCGAGAACCGTTTCATGCACGCGCCGGAACTGGTGCGCATGGGGGCGAAGATCGACGTGCAGGGCGGTCATGCCACTGTAACGGGGGTTGACCGGCTAAAGGGGGCGCCGGTGATGGCGACCGATCTGCGGGCCTCGGTTTCGCTGATATTGGCGGGGCTGGCGGCCGAAGGGGAAACCGTGGTCAGCCGCGTTTACCATCTGGATCGCGTGTATGAACATGTGGTGCGCAAATTCCAGGGAATTGGCGCCAAAATAGAACGGATCAAAAACAATGGCTGAAGACGCGAAATTCGAGGACGGCAGCGAAAAGCCGCTGCGCCTGCGGGCCGAGGATACGGATGATCTGGCCGTGATTGCCGCATTGGCGCAGGACGCTGTGTTTCCGGCCAGCGAAATGACATGGGACAAGGGGCAGCGCCGCTTTGCCATTCTGCTGAACCGGTTCCGGTGGGAAGATTTGCCCAAGGCCGAAGCCCGCAAGCGCCCTTACGAGCGGGTGCAATCGGTGTTGGTGGTCAGCGATGTTCTGAAGGTGCAATCCCAAGGGGTTGAACGTGGCGACAAGGACCTGATCCTGTCTCTGCTGTCGATTGATTTCGAGGCAGGGGCGGATGGCGCGGGCCGTGTGATCCTGACTTTTGCCGGTGACGGTGCCATTGCGCTGGATGTCGAATGTCTGGATGTCGCGCTCAGGGATGTGACCCGCCCCTATATCGCCCCGTCCAAATCCGTTCCAAAACACCCGGAGTAGGCAGATGCCGATTTTCCTGAACACCAATGATGCCGATTTCGAGGCTGCATTCGCCACCTTCCTGACCACCAAACGCGAGGATTCGCCGGATGTGGATGCCATCGTGGCGGATATTATCGCGGACGTGCGCGCCCGTGGCGACGCGGCGGTGATCGAGCTGACCGCGAAATTCGACCGGCTGGAACTGACACCGGAAACGCTGGCCTTCACACCCGAGGAAATCGAGGCCGAATGCGCCAAGGTTTCCGCAGAGGACCGCGCGGCGCTGGAACTGGCGGCGGATCGCATCCGCGCCTATCACGCCCGCCAGATGCCCGAAGACGCCAGCTGGCAGGACGACACCGGCGCGACACTGGGTTGGCGCTGGGGGCCGGTTTCGGCGGCGGGGCTGTATGTGCCCGGTGGATTGGCGTCCTACCCGTCCAGCGTGCTGATGAACGCGATACCGGCCAAGGTGGCAGGGGTTGAGCGACTGGCAATCGTCGTGCCCACGCCCGATGGCATCTGCAACCCGCTGGTGCTGTTGGCGGCGCGGATTGCGGGGGTGGATGAAATTTACCGCATCGGCGGGGCGCAGGCGATTGCCGCGCTGGCCTATGGCACCGAAACGATTGCACCGGTGGACAAGATCACCGGCCCGGGCAATGCCTTTGTCGCCGCGGCGAAACGGCGGGTATTTGGCAAGGTCGGCATTGATATGATCGCCGGTCCCAGCGAAATTCTGGTGATCGCGGATCGCAACAACGAACCGGACTGGATCGCGGTGGATTTGCTGTCGCAAGCCGAACACGACGAAAGCGCACAATCCATTCTGATCACCGATGACGCCGATTTCGGGCAGGCGGTGACGGCGGCGGTTGAAAAGCGCCTTGAAACGCTGGAACGCCGCGAGATTGCAGGCAAAAGCTGGCGTGATTTTGGCGCCGTGATTGTGGTGCAGGACATGGCCGAGGCCGTGGCCCTGTCCGACCGGATCGCGCCCGAGCATCTGGAGCTGTGTGTGGCGGATGCCGATGGGATGGCCACACAGGTCAAACATGCCGGTGCGATTTTCATCGGTGCCTGGACCCCCGAAGCGATTGGCGATTACGTTGGCGGCCCGAACCACGTTCTGCCCACCGCCCGTTCGGCGCGGTTCTCAAGCGGTCTGTCGGTGATGGATTTCGTCAAACGCACCACGCTGTCCAAAATGACCCCGCAGGCACTGGCGGCGATCGGTCCTGCCGCCGAACGGCTGGCAATTTCCGAAAGCCTTGAAGCGCATGGATTGTCGGTGCGGGCGCGACTGGACAGGTTGAACGAGTCATGACCAACCGCATCAGCCATATCGAGATCGACGATTCCGGCCTGCCGGCACCCACGCCCGAGATCGAGCAGGAACGCAAGGTGGCGGTGTTTGATCTGCTTGAGGAGAACAGCTTTGCCTTGCCACCTCGCGCAGGCAAGGTGCCGCCAGAGGGGCCTTACCGGCTGACCCTGGCCATTCGCGAGCGGCGGCTGGTGATGGATGTCACCACCGAGGACGACCAGAAGGCAGGGGAATTCCATCTGTCGCTGGGGCCGTTCCGGCAGGTGGTGAAGGATTACTTCATGATCTGCGAAAGCTATTTCGACGCGGTGAAAAAGCTGCCCCCCAGCCAGATCGAAACCATCGACATGGCCCGTCGCGGTATCCACGATGAAGGCGGGCGGGTGTTGCAGGAACGGCTGGACGGCAAGGCGATTGTCGATATCGACACCGCCCGCCGCCTGTTCACCCTGATCTGTGTTCTGCACTTCGGCGGACAGTGATGGGGCGCGATCTTCCTTCTTCTGTGCTGTTCTGCTGCGATCATAACGCGGTGCGATCCCCGATGGCCGAGGGGATGATGAAACAGATGTACGGGCAGGAAATCTATGTGCAATCGGCAGGGGTGAAAAGCGATCTGGAAATCGACGGCTTTGCCATTGCAGTCTGTCAGGAAATCGGGGTCGAGCTGTCGCGCCACCGCGTCCGTTCCTTTGACGAGATGCAGGAATGGGGTGATGATCTGTCGGGCTATGATCTGGTGGTTTGCCTGTCGCCCGCCAGCCAGCGCCGCGCGCTGGATCTGACGCGGTATTACCATCTGGATGTGGAATACTGGCCGGTGCTGGACCCGACCGGTTTGGGCGAGGGGCGCGAGGCAAAACTGATGTCCTACCGCCAAACCCGCGACCAGATCAGGGCGAAATTGCTGGACCGTTTTGGCCCACCGGTCGAGGACGATAAATAGCGGTTTGAAACCTTCCGGTTTGCACTGTGATTTTTTGTTTTCCACCTCTTGGCAGCGTGAAAATACTGCCCATATCAGGTTCAAGACAAGAAAGGAGAACTGCTATGATTGAGAAATCACACAACAGCGGGTTCTGGCCTTCACTCTATGAACCCCTGCGCAATATCGGCACTAAACTGGCAGAATGGTTTGCGCCTGCCTCCGAAGCATCTGCCGACGATGCAGCCTATCGCATCGCCATGGAACTGCCCGGGGTCGAGGAAAAAGACATCGACCTGAGCATCCATGACGGGGTGATCACCGTCAAAGGTGAAAAGCGCCTCAGCCGCGAGGAAGAAGGGGAAACCTGGTATTTCAGCGAACGCCAGTATGGCAGCTTTTCCCGCAGCTTCCGCCTGCCGCCGGATGCGGATGCGGGCAAGGTGTCGGCCGACCTGAAGGATGGCGTGCTGCTGATTACGGTTGCCAAACGCAAAGACACATCTGCAGACGGGGCCCGCAAGGTGCCCATTTCCAAAGGCTAAAGCCAACAGGGGCGGCGGGATACGCCGCCCTTACTGGTTTATGGCGATCAGATAGCCGATGGCACTTGCGACAATCGCAACGCCGATCACCGCAAAGGTGATCTTCCACACGGAATAGGGCCGTTCGCCCTGAACCCGTCCGGTGCGCCCGTTGATCACAAACCGAAATGTCTTGCCGCGGTATTTATAGGCCGCCATCCAGACCGGCAGCAGGATGTGTTTGAAGGTGACATTGCTGATGTCGGTATCAAGGCTGCTGATCCGCTGACGATCGCCGCCAATGTCGAATTTCACATCCCGCACGATCACCCGGTCCATATAGGCGCGGGCTTCGGTATAGCCATCTGCCAGTTCCACCGTATAGCCCTCGGCCCTGAAACCGGCCAGATATTCGGGGCGGTAAGGCTCCAGTTCCGACAGATCCCACGGCCCCAGCGCATCGGTATAGCGTTTGGGCAGGCTGCGCGAGGCCAGCACCAGCACATCGTCAAAGAACCGCGCAACGCGCCCCGAAACAGACCGCCAGCGGATTTTCTGCACCCGTTGCTGAACCCGCTTGCCATCGCGCATCACAGTGCGGGTTTCATAGTAAACCGTGCCGCGCTGGCCGGAATAGCGGGTTTTCGTCTGGGCGTCATAGGTCCAGTAGGGCACATAGACGCCTTGCAGCTTGCGCCCCTTGCGGGCGTATTGTTTCACGCCGTTCGGGGCAAACCACAGGCTGCCCAGCCAATCCCCCAGCGCCTTGTGCGAAGTGCGCTCATCCAGCGCAAAGGGTAAAACCGCCTTGGGTTTGATCTGTCGCTGGCTGCCGGTGTCGGCCACCACAGGGGTGGCGCAAAACGGACATTCGGCGGCGTGGATTGCCGGGTCGAATTCAAACCGCGCCCCGCAGTTGGGGCATTGCACCACGCGAGTTTCCTCAATCTCGGCTTCGGGCAGGCGGGCATCCAGTGCGGCGCGGAAATCCAGCTCGCGGATCGGGTGGAGGCGGTTGTCGTCGCCCTCGATCGGTTGCTCGTTTCCGCAGAAATCGCAGACCAGAAGCCCCTTTTCAGGGGCAAAACGCAGATCGGCGCCACATTCGTCACAGGGGAAACGATGTTCCCCTGTAACTGTGGGCACCTGATAGGGATCGGGTGCAGTCGGCATTTGTTTTATGCCCCCGGTGGCGGGGGTGGCAGGATGGTGAACAGTTGCGCCAGCTCGTCAATGTCCCCGGCCTTTTTCCAGCCGTCTTGCCCCGCGGCCCAGACGTAGGTTTCACGCGACAGCGAACTGTCCTGCACCATCCGGCCCAGATCGGCGCGCGAATAGGGGCCTTTGGTTTCGGTGCCATCGGCCAGATGCCAGACCTTTTCAACAGGCGGGGGTGGTGGCGGAGGAGGGGCGGCGGCAGCCGGTTGCGGGGCAGCGCCCCATGGGCCGGATTGCGCGGCCATCTGGTTTTGCATTGTCTGGGCCATTGCCATGCCCATACCCATGCCAAGGCCTGCGCCCATGCCACCACCGCCGTTCGGATTGCGGGCGGCGGCAGTCATGGCTTCGGCGGCAGAATACTGGATGAATTTGCCCAGATCGCCAGCCATCCCCATCGAGGTGCGCTTGTCCAGTGCCTCTTCTACCGCTGGCGGCAGCGAGATGTTCTCGATGTAAAGTTCCGGCATTGTCAGGCCGTATTGTTCCAGCGTGCCGCTGATCTGTGCGGCCACCAGTTTGCCCAGATCGGCGGTGTTGGCGGCCATGTCCAGCACCGGAATACCGCTGCTTGCGATCACGCGGGAAAATTCCTGCACGATGATATTGCGGATCTGGTAGCTGATTTCATCCATGGTGAATTCGCCATCGGTGCCGACGATTTCGGTCAGGAAACGGGCCGGATCGGAAACCTTGATCGTATAGGTGCCATAGGCGCGGATGCGCACGGGGCCGAATTCGGGATCACGACAGATGATCGGGTTCTTGGTGCCCCATTTCAGATTGGAAAAACGGGTGGTGTTGACGAAATAGATTTCCGATTTGAACGGCGACTGAAACCCGTGGTCCCAATGTTGAAGCGTTGTCAGGATCGGCATGTTGTTGGTTTCAAGCATATAAAGGCCCGGCGTGAACACATCGGCCAACTGCCCTTCATGCACAAACACCGCCGCTTGCCCTTCGCGCACGGTCAGTTTGGCGCCGTATTTGATCTCGTGATCTTCGCGTTCAAACCGCCAAACCATCGTGTCGCGGGTGTCGTCCACCCAGTGGATGACGTCAATAAATTCGCCGGTCAGAAAATCAAATATACCCATATCAGGTTCCTTCATTTATGGCAGGTCAAGAAGACCCGCCCATTAATTCAGCCGCAATCTGTTCGGCGATCGGCCGTACCTCGTCCACAGTCATACCGGGGCGCAGGCGGTCATCATAGAGCATTTGCAGCAACAATTCATCATGGTGCGTCAACAGTGCGAATTCTTCGTCATCATTGAAGATCGAGGGGCGCGCAGCGGGGCTGTCATTGGCAAGACCAAGCCCCTGCGCCAGTTCTTCATGGATGCAGGTCAGCCGCAGCAAATCAGGATGTTCACCTCGGATTACAGCAACGGCTTTTGACGTTACAGGGCTGCTATCACTG
>WGBJ01000351.1 GCA_015494385.1 Marinosulfonomonas sp. | reverse complement strand
GTTTGGGCATTGCCGCTGCGCCCTTTGCCGAAATGGAAATCGGCCCCAATCACAACGTGTTTCAGGCCCAGCCCGTCCTTGATCACATCGCGAGCAAATTCTTCGGCGGTCAGTTGCGAAAGGGTGTCGTTGAAGCTGAGTTCATACAGCTTTTCAACCCCCAGTTTTTGCAGCCGGTTGGCGCGGGTTTCCGCGCTCATTAACCGGAAGGCGGGGGCGTCGGGGGCGAAATACTGGCGCGGGTGTGGCTCGAACGTCAGCACCCCCAGTGGTGCGTCCAGTTCCACGGCCTTTTTGCGGGCGATGTCGATCACGGCCTGATGGCCCAGATGCACGCCGTCAAAATTGCCGATCGCGGCGCTGGCGCCTCGGTCGTGTGGATCGACAAACTGGTAATCGCGGATGATTTGCATGGGTCGGCTAACCTTTGGCGCGGCTGGGGGCAAGCACAAGGGCATCGCCGGTGATCACCACCGTATCGCCCACCTTGGCCACACATTCCAGCGCGACGCGGCGTTTTTCGGGGATGATATCTGTGACAGTGACGGTGGCCGTGACGGTATCGCCAATGCGCACAGGGGCGGTAAAGCGCAGGTTTTGCGACATGTAGATTGACCCGTGGCCCGGCAGGCGTTCGCCAATCAGCGCAGAGAACAGACCAGCCGACAGCATACCGTGTGCGATGCGGGTTTTGAAGATCGAGGCGGCACCGGCGGCTTCATCCAGATGCAGCGGATTGCGGTCTTCGCTGACCTCGGCAAACAGGTTGATGGCGTGTTCGTCAATCACCTTGGTGATTGAACGGGACATCCCCGTTTCAAGGTCTTCCAGATAGATGGTGCCGATTTCACTGTTGGTCATTAGGGGGTCCTATCGCAAATAGCCCATGGCATAGCGGGTGGTTGTCATCGCCTTGTCCAGAAATGCGGTCAGGGCGTCGGGGTCTGGTTGACCATCGGGCGCGGGGCCGGTTTTGGTTTCACTGGCCGCCAGCCCGCCGGAGATGAACAGCGCATCAAGGTCTTCGCCCATCGCGCCCTTGATGTCGGTGCCGATGCCATCGCCGATGCACAGGATTTTGCTGTCGGGGGTCGTGTTGCCCAACTCGTTCAGACGGTTGCGGGCCAGATCATAGATCGGCGGGTGCGGCTTGCCGGTATAAATACTTTCGCCGCCCATTTCGGTGTAAAGTGCGGCCAGGGCACCGGCGCAGTATTCGCGCACGCCGCCACGGTCAACCACGATATCGGGGTTGGCGCAGAGCAGTTTCAGACCCTTTTGTTTGGCCAACAGGAATTCGGGGCGCATCACTTCAGGCTCGGCATGGGGGTCAAACGGGCCGACACAGACGATGCCCTCGGCCCGTTCCAGCGGTACGCGCTGGATGTTGACGGGGTTTTCGACGATGTGGATCGGATCAAAGAATGACAAGTCGGAATCCGGGCCGATATACCAGACCTTTTCGCCCACCACGCCCCGAAACATCGCCGCACGGGCGCTGTCGCCGGAACTGGCGATGGTATCCCAGCAATCATCCGGCACACCCATGCCCTCGATCTGTTGTTGCACCGAGGTGCGCGAACGTGGGGCGTTGGTCAGCAGCACAACCTTGCCGCCGGATTTGCGGTAGGCTTGCAGGGCGGTAACCGCTTCGGGGAAGGCGTTGACGCCATCATGCAGGCAGCCCCAGAGATCGACGAACAGGGCGTCATATTGGCTGGATATTTCGCTAAGCGCGGTGATGATCCGGGTCATGCGGCGTCCTTTTAGGTAAACGGAAAAGGGCGCTGGTCGCACCCTTTGCTTTGTTCTTGGTCTTAGGCCTTGAGGTTCGGGATGATCTGCTTTTTGCGGCTGACAACGCCGGGCAGCAGAACGGTGTCGCCATCGACCGTCACGCCAAATGATTTTTCGGCAACCGATTTTACCGCGTCATTGGGGATCAACAGGGTCGAGGCCTCGTTCAGAATGTCGACGATGAACAACAGCACCTGATCAACGCCATCTTCTTTGGCAACTGCGGCCATGCTGTCCATCAGGCTGGCCTTGCGCGACATTACGGTTTCGGGCGATGTGGTTTCCAGCACGGAGACGCGGAATTTGGTGTTGTCTACTTCGAATACCTTGGAGTCCAGCCGCAGCAGTTCGGCGTCCGAGAAATGCGAGATGTCGGATTTGGCGGCGAACATTTCGGCGGCGTATTCTTTGGTGTCCAGATCCAGATCCTTGGCCAGACGATGCGCCAGTGACACATCGCGCGGGGTGGTGGTGGGCGAGCGGAATTCCAGCGTGTCGGACAGGATGCAGGACAGCACCAGCCCTTTGATATTGTCGGGCATATTGTCCAGCGCCGGTTCGCGCATAATGCCATACATCACGGTGGCGGTGGCGGCGACGGGGCGGATTGTGACGTTGATCGGCCCCTTGGTGGTCAGCCCGCCACACAACAGGTGGTGGTCGATGATCTGGCGGATATCGGCGTTGCCGATGTTGGCCGGCAGTTCGGCGGGGTTGTTGGTGTCAACGATCACCACCTTTTCGCCATCCGCAAGGTCGGTCAGGATTTCCGGTGTTTCAAAGCCCCAGCGTTTCAGTACGAAAGCGGCTTCGGTATTGGGTTCACCCAGCACATAGGCGGTGGCGGGTTTCTTGGCGATTTCGTTCAGATACCATGCCCAGATCAGGGCGGAACAGGTGGCATCGGTGTCGGGGGCGGTGTGGCCGAAGATTTTGATCATGTATTGCATCCATATAACAGGGGAGTCGGTTTGGCGTTCTTATAGGGGGGATGCGGGTGGTTGTCACGGGAAGTGTAATGTATGTT
>WGBJ01000350.1 GCA_015494385.1 Marinosulfonomonas sp. | reverse complement strand
GGTTGCCATGTCGGGCACCGCCCTGCATTCACTGGCCAGCGCGATTTCCGGCAGGAAGGTCAATCCGAACCCCTCGGACACCAACCGGCACAGGGTCGCCAGTGACGAGGCCGACAAATCCACCCGTGTCGCGCTGCGCTCCATCGCGCAGACCTCAAGCGCCTGATCCGACAGGCAATGCCCTTCCTCCAGCAGCAACAAGCGGTCCGGATCAATCGTGGTCGGGCGCAATTTGTCAGGCGCGGCTGCTAATGTGGAAATCTGGTCCGGTGATCCGGCCAGCAGGAACCGGTCCTGAAACAGGGGGTATTCAACCAGCCCAGCCACATTGGTGGGTAACGCTACCACGGCCGCATCCAGTGTGCCGTTTTGCAATTCTTCCATAAGGCGTTCGGTGCGCGATTCCCGCACCCGCAGATCCAGGTTTACATTCTGTGCCCGCAACATCGGCAGGGCCACAGGCAATAGATAGGGCGCAACTGTTGGGATCACCCCCAGCGTCACCCGTCCCGACAACCCGTCCCGCAATCGCGTGACATCCTGCAAATCGCGCATCCCTGCCAGCACCCGTTTGGCATGGCGCAGCACATCATGGCCCGTCGGGGTCAACACGATATCGCGGGGCTGTCGTTCGACCAGCTTTGCGCCCAACCTGTCCTCAAGTTCGCGGATTTGCACCGACAGGGCCGGTTGGGTGACATGAACCAGCGCGGCGGCACGTCCGAAATTTCGCGCCTCGGCCAATGCGATAAAGTATTCAAGCTGCTTCAGGGTGATATTCATTATCTTATCTTATCATTAAACATAAAAAAGACAATTTCTATTTATGGCCCATATCCTCCATCCTGCCCCCATCAACATTGCATGGAGAGTGATAATGACCAAACGTCTGACCACAACCGCCGGCGCACCGATCGCCGATAACCAGAATTCCCTGACCGCCGGCCCGCGCGGGCCTGTTTTAATGCAGGACTACCAGTTGATGGAAAAACTGGCCCACCAGAACCGCGAGCGCATCCCCGAACGCACTGTGCACGCCAAAGGCTGGGGCGCGCATGGCACCCTGCGGATCACCGGTGACATCACCAAATACACCTGCGCCAAAGTGTTCAAACCGGGAACCGAAACCCCGATGCTGGCGCGCTTTTCCACTGTTGCCGGTGAAATGGGGGCGGCCGATCATGAACGCGATGTGCGCGGCTTTGCCCTGAAGTTTTACACCGAAGAGGGCAACTGGGACATGGTTGGCAACAACACACCGGTGTTTTTCATCCGTGACCCATACAAATTCCCAGATTTCATCCACACGCAAAAACGCCACCCGCGCAGCAACATGCGCTCGCCCACCGCGATGTGGGATTTCTGGTCTCTGTCACCGGAATCGATCCATCAGGTGATGATCCTGATGTCGGATCGCGGCCTGCCCAAAACACCGATGAACATGAATGGCTATGGCAGCCACACCTATAGTTTCTGGAATGACGACGGGGAACGGTTCTGGGTGAAGTTCCACTTCAAAACCGCACAGGGCCACGCCCATTACACCAACGAGGAAGGCAACGCCATCATCGGCAATACCCGCGAAGGGTATCAGGAGGCATTGTTTGGCGCGATTGAATCAGGCGATTTCCCCAAATGGCGCTTCTACGTGCAGATCATGACGGAAAAGGAAGCCGAAACAACACCTTACAACCCGTTTGACCTGACCAAAGTCTGGCCGCATGCGGATTATCCGTTGATCGAAGTGGGCGAATTCGAGCTGAACCGCAACCCCGACAACTATTTCGCCGAGATCGAGCAAGCCGCCTTCAGCCCGTCAAACATCGTGCCCGGCATCGGCTTTTCGCCTGACAAAATGCTGCAGGCGCGGGTGTTTTCCTATGCGGATGCGCACCGGCACAGGCTGGGCACCCATTACGAGGCCCTGCCCGTTAACACGCCGAAATGCCCTGTGCATCACTATCACAAGGACGGGGCGATGAATTTCATGGGACAGCAAAGCGGCGTGACCGATGCCTATTACGAGCCAAACAGCTTTGGTGGGCCGGTTGAAGACCCCGCCGTTGCCGAACCACCCTTGCGGATTGACGGTGATGCGGCGCGCTATGACCACCGCGACGGCAATGACGATTACAGCCAGCCGCGGGCCTTGCATGACCTGATGGATGCGGCACAGCAGAACCGGCTGTACTGCAACACCGCCGCCGCCATGCAAGGGGTGCCGCAAGACATCATCGACCGGATGCTGACCCATTACGACAAGGTCTCCAAAGCCTATGGCGATGGTGTGCGGGCCGCGCTGTCCGCCGGTTGAACAATGGCTGGCCCCGGAGCAATTCCGGGGCCAGTTTGATCAGCCAATCATCGGGCCGTGCGGGCCGTATTTTTCGTCGTAATGCTGTTTCAGCCGTTGCAAGGCAATCCGCAGCACAATCTTGCCCGACCGTGCCGACCAGCCCATGCGCCGCTCGGCGGTTTCCATCCCTTCCAGATAACAGCAACACCGCAGCACCACATCGCCCAATCCCGGCCCCAGATCACGCAGTGCTTCCGATACCCGGTCGCGCGCGCCGGTGGGGCCATCCCCCACCCCGCTGTCGTTGGAAAAACCGCCCCGCGTGCCGCCGGTCAAAAACCGCTCCCAGTTCTGCGCCACCCGTGGCCCCATCTGCGCCAGTTCAAAATCCTCGCGCAGCCGTTCCCCTGCGGCCACCAGATCATCGGTCAAAAACGGTTTGCCATTCTTGTCCTTGCGCCGCGCCAAAGCCGCCAGCGGGGATTCCGCCACATTATAACGGACCGCCCGCCGCTTGCCGTCCTCGTTCACTGTTTTCTCGCCCCAAACGCGGTGCTGGTCGCCAAATTGCGCTGGTGCCTCGGCAAAACCGGCGCGGACATTTTCGGCCTCGGCCAGCAGCCGTTTCAACGCTGTGCGCCCCGCGGTGGTAATCCCGTAACGTGCAATGCGTCCGTTTTTCACACAGGTGATCCAGTCTTTCAACGCCATCGCCTGTGCAATAGGGCGATCCACCACGGCAGTGCGCGCAGTCTGTCCGCCGCTTAGTTCACGCACCACCACCGCCTTTTCCATATCCGGCGCAATGGCCAGCACGGCACCGGTTTCGCTTAGGCGGCGCAAAATACGGCGCCCTTCGCGATTCAAAGTGGCATCATCTGTTTTTAGGCTGGCGTGACGGATTGGTGCGCTCATTTCGGGCGAGTCCTTTTTATCTGGATTAACAATTGTTGGAAAGTGCTGGCGGCCAAGATTGCTCAGGGCTTCGTCAACC
>WGBJ01000349.1 GCA_015494385.1 Marinosulfonomonas sp. | reverse complement strand
CTGTTCATCGACGAAATGCACACGCTGATCGGTGCTGGCAAAGGTGATGGCGCAATGGATGCGTCCAACCTGCTGAAACCGGCGCTGGCGCGCGGTGAATTGCACTGCGTTGGTGCCACCACGCTGGACGAATACCGCAAGCACGTCGAAAAAGATGCGGCATTGGCGCGGCGTTTCCAGCCGGTGATGGTTGAAGAACCGACAGTCGAGGATACAATCAGTATCCTGCGGGGCATCAAGGAGAAATACGAACTGCACCACGGCGTGCGGATTTCCGATGCTGCCCTTGTGGCTGCGGCAACGCTTAGCCATCGCTATATCACCGACCGGTTCCTGCCCGACAAGGCAATCGACCTGATGGACGAGGCCGCATCGCGCCTGCGCATGGAAGTGGACAGCAAGCCAGAAGAACTGGACGCGCTGGACCGCGAGATCATGCAAAAGCAGATCGAGGCCGAAGCCCTGAAGAAAGAGGACGACGCTGCCAGCAAGGACCGGCTTGAAAAGCTGGAAAAAGAGCTGGCCGAGTTGATGGAGCGTTCCGCCGAGATGACTGCCAAATGGCAGGCCGAGCGTGCCAAGCTGGCATCGGTTCGCGAGCTGAAAGAGCAACTGGAGCAAGCCCGCGCCGAGCTGGAAATCGCCAAGCGCGAGGGGGATCTGACACGGGCAGGCGAACTGTCCTATTCGATCATCCCCGAGCTGGAAGCCAAGCTGAAAGAGGCCGAGCAGCGGGAATCCGATGTGATGGTCGAAGAAGCGGTGCGCCCCGAGCAGATCGCGCAAGTGGTCGAACGCTGGACCGGTATTCCGACGTCCAAAATGCTGGAAGGCGAGCGTGAAAAGCTGCTGAAGATGGAAGAAGAGATCGGCAAACGGGTGATCGGCCAGAAACAGGCTGTGACGGCTGTTGCCAACTCGGTCCGTCGGGCACGGGCAGGGTTGAATGACCCGAACCGGCCACTTGGCAGCTTCCTGTTCCTTGGACCAACCGGCGTGGGTAAAACCGAGCTGACCAAGGCGCTGGCCGAATACCTGTTCGACGACGAACACGCGATGGTGCGTATCGATATGTCCGAGTTCATGGAGAAGCACTCGGTCGCGCGTCTGATCGGTGCCCCTCCGGGCTATGTCGGCTATGACGAAGGCGGTGTTCTGACCGAAGCGGTGCGGCGCAAGCCCTATCAGGTGATCCTGTTCGACGAAGTCGAAAAGGCGCATCCGGATGTCTTTAACGTGCTGTTGCAGGTTCTGGACGACGGGGTTCTGACCGATGGTCAGGGTCGCACAGTGGACTTCAAACAGACGCTGATCATTCTGACGTCGAACCTTGGGTCGCAAGCGCTTAGCGAGCTGCCCGAAGGATCGGATGCCTCGGAAGCCAAGGATCAGGTGATGGAAGCGGTGCGGGCACATTTCCGCCCCGAATTCCTGAACCGTCTGGACGAGATCGTGATCTTCGATCGCCTGAAGCGCGAAGACATGACCGGTATCGTCGATATCCAGCTGGGTCAGTTGGCCAAACGTCTGGCGACCCGCAAGATTACGCTGGAGGTGGACGAAGCCGCCAAGAAGTGGCTGGCCGACAAGGGGTACGACCCTGTCTATGGCGCCCGGCCGCTGAAGCGGGTGATCCAGCACTATCTGCAGGATCCGCTGGCTGAAAAGCTGTTGGCAGGCGAGATCATGGATGGCTCGACCGTCAAGGTGACAGCGAACGAGGACGGATTGGTGATCAGCTAATCCGGCCGGTTAGAAAGAATGAAACGCCCCGTGGTGACGCGGGGCGTTTTTTGCATGTCATTCCCGACCTGATCGGGGATCGTTCCAAGGGAAGTGTATGTTTCGAGCGGTCCCCGCTTGCGCGGGGATGACAGCCCGTCACCCCACCATAAACACATCATACCGCGTTGATTTCCCCGTGATCTGGTGCGAGGGCTTGGGCAGCCCCTCTATCAAATCCGCCTTTTGCGGCCATTTCAGCACCACCCGTTTGCGCGCGCACCCCAGTGCCACCTTCATCAACGCCGGCGCATCCGAATCCACCCCCACGATCTGCCGTATCAGGCGCATTTCCTTTTTGACCAATGCCGACTTGTTGCGGGCAGGGTGCATCGGGTCGACCAGCACCACTTCGGGGGCAAGATCGGGCAGCAGGTCTTTGGCATCGCCATGCAATAGGGTCATGCGGGCGATGATGTCCCCAACATCGCTATCCGCCGCCCGTGCCAAGGCATCTGCCAATAGCGCGTGCATCTGTGGCGAGCGTTCAATCAACGTCACCTGCGCCCCCAGTGATGCCAGCAAAAACGCATCGCGCCCCAATCCGGCGGTGGCATCCACCACGTCGGGCGTTTTGCCGCCCTTCATCCCCACGGCCCGTGGCAACGCCTGACCGCGCCCGCCACCATATCGCAACCGGTGGGCAATGGCGCCGGAGGTAAAGTCGATGGTCAGGGGCGGCGGGTTATCCATATCTTTGTTCCACAAATATCCCCGCGCGGAGCGCATAGAATCTCTTATAATCCCAGCGCGTCTCGAACGATGCCGTCCAGCAGGGCTTCGACCTCTTTCATCACGCCATCAGGCATGGATTTGAACCCGACGGTCACCTGATCCGACCCACCTTTTTGCATGACAAAGATACGGTAAGGGCAGTGGACAATATTCATAATGTCCGCCTCCATCACCTTGCGCGACAGGGTGGCCGAGCAGAAGCTGAAGATGTCGGCATGTTCAAACAGCACCACATCCGAGCCGGTCACAGGGCGGGTGCGTTCCAGCATGTCGCCGGTATGGCTGGTCAGATCAATCACCAGACCCGCATCAAGGATGGCGCTTTCGACCGAAAACACGGTATCGTCAAAATCGTCAGGGGATGTGTAGGTGATCGCCCCGTCCGCCCAGACCGGTGCGGCGATAAGAGTGGCCAATAGCGGGGCAATCAGACGGTGAAACATCGGGATCCTTCCTGTTCATATAACCTCCGCGAAAAGGTGACTTGCCTATCACGGGGGCTTTTGCGCATTTTGAGGGGACTTTAGCCGCAGCGGCGCAGATGTCAAAAGTATATATAAGGATATGAATATGAATTTTATGAACTGGGCCGGCTATGCGATGCAGTCTTTGGCGTTGCTGTTTGTGTTTATTACCGGCGTTCTGGTGCTGCTGGCGCTGGTGTTGTTCGTGATCGACCGGATGCAAAAAGGCGATGCGGTGCGGCGGAACTATCCGGTGATCGGGCGGTTTCGCGGGCTGTTCAGCCAGCTTGGGGAATTCTTTCGCCAGTATTTCTTTGCCATGGACCGCGAGGAAATGCCGTTCAACCGCGCCCAGCGGGAATGGATTGCCGGTGCGGCAGACGGGCAGGGCAATACAGTGGCCTTTGGCTCGACCCGCAATCTGTCGGTGGTGGGCACGCCCATCTTCGTGAACGCCGCCTTTCCCCCGCTTGAGGACCAGTTTGCCAAAACCGATCCGATGCAGATCGGCCCGACCGCGCGCACCCCTTATACCGCCAAGTCGATCGTCAATATTTCAGGGATGAGTTTTGGGGCGCTGTCTGCCCCCGCCGTCGAGGCGCTGAGCAAGGGTGCGGCCAAGGCCGGCATCTGGATGAACACCGGCGAAGGGGGCTTGTCGCCTTACCATCTGGCCGGTGGCTGTGATGTGGTGTTCCAGATCGGCACCGCGCGTTACGGGGTGCGGGATCAGGAGGGCAACCTGAGTGACGACAAACTGCGCGACGTGGCCGCACATGATCAGGTGAAGATGTTCGAAATCAAACTGGCGCAGGGGGCCAAGCCCGGCAAGGGCGGGATATTGCCCGCCGAAAAGGTGACCGAAGAAATCGCCGCTATACGCGGGATCGAGGCGGGCAAGGCCAGCCTGTCCCCCAACCGCCATGACGGGGTGGATGATTTTGGCGATCTGCTGGATATGGTCGCGCATGTGCGCGAGGTGACGGGCAAACCGGTGGGGTTCAAAACCGTTGTCGGCTCGCTTGCCCCATTCAAGGAACTGTTCGCCCTGATCCGGGACCGCGAACAGGACGCGCCGGATTTCATCACCATTGATGGTGGCGAGGGTGGAACGGGCGCCGCACCCATGCCCCTGATTGATCTGGTCGGTATGCCGATCCGCGAAGCATTGCCGCTGGTGGTGAACCTGCGCGATGAATACGGGCTTAAGGATCGCGTTCGCATTGTGGCCAGCGGCAAGCTGGTCAATCCCGGCGATGTGGCTTGGGCGCTGTGCGCGGGGGCGGATTTCATCACCTCGGCGCGCGGGTTCATGTTCAGTCTGGGCTGCATTCAGGCGCTGAAATGTAACCGTAATACCTGCCCGACCGGCATCACCACACATGATCCCAGCCTGCAAAAGGGGCTGGTGGTCGAGGACAAATACGCAAAGGTCGCCCATTACGCCAAATGCCTGACCAAAGAGGTGGAAACCATCGCCCATTCGGTTGGTGTGCCGGAACCGCGCCAGATGCGACGCAGGCATGTGCGGATCGTGCAGGCGGATGGCACCAGCAAGCCGATGGACGAAATTTTCCCACGTTACAAAGATCAAACAGTTTCGTGAGCCAATTTGTTTTGGCTTTGGTGTCGGGACAACTTAGGTGATGCTGTAGGAAACCAAGGATAAAGGCTGGAAATGGTATATCGCTTTAAAACTGATCTGAAATATTCGGACATCACACCGCATGAAACCTTTGTGAACCGGCGCCAGTTGATTGCCGGTGCGGGGGCGGCGGCCTTTGGGTCTATTGCCGGTCCGGCACTGGCCAAAACCGATGCCGCCAAAAGCGGGTATTCAACCGATATGGAGCCAAGCAGTTTCGAGGACATCACCACCTACAATAACTTCTATGAATTCGGCACCGGCAAGACGGATCCGTCCAGTTATGCCGACGCGCTGACGGTGGACCCTTGGGCGATCAAGATTGACGGGCTGGTTGACCGGCCGGGCAATTACGATCTGGGGGCCATACTGAAGGTGGTCAATATGGAAGAGCGGATTTACCGGCACCGCTGTGTGGAAACATGGTCGATGGTGATCCCATGGATCGGGTTCGAGCTTAAGACGGTGCTGGATCGGGTCGGGGTTCAGTCCGGTGCGAAATATGTGGCCTTCGAAACGCTGCACCGTCCCAGCGAAATGACTGCCCAGAAACGCCAATTGCTGGACTGGCCCTATCGCGAGGGGTTGCGGCTGGACGAGGCGATGCACCCGCTGACCATTCTGGCGACTGGCCTGTACGGGGAAGAGATGCCCAAACAGAAT
>WGBJ01000348.1 GCA_015494385.1 Marinosulfonomonas sp. | reverse complement strand
GGTCTATGACCGCGTGATCACCGATCAGGCCATTCCGATGATCGACGACAGCCGCACCGCACGCGTCTTTGCCAAGATGCAGGACCAGATCAACGACAGCATCCCCGAGGATGCGCCGGGCTGGATTACTTCGCGTTACGGCCAACTGGTTGGCGAATGTAACAAGCCTGCTTCGAATTAAGCAAACGGCGGTTTGTTACTATTTGGTGACAGACCGCCCGCGACCCCCTAAAGAGGGAAGCGAACCACTGCCATGGGATTCGGAGCGACTGCTGAAATGCAAAAAATGCCGCCTAGCCACCCGTTCGACGATGATAAGCTAAAAGAGGAATGCGGCGTTTTCGGCGTGATTGGACAGGCCGAGGCCGCCAATTTCGTTGCCCTTGGCCTGCATGCCCTGCAACACAGGGGGCAAGAGGCCGGCGGCATTGTCAGCCATGATCCCGAACAAGGCTTCAACTCGGCCCGCCGCTTTGGCTATGTGCGCGACAATTTCACCAAAGCCAGCCTGATGGAAACCCTGCCCGGCCCGCTGGCGATTGGCCATGTGCGCTATTCCACTGCCGGTAAAAAGGGCGCTGTGATCCGCGATGTGCAGCCATTCTTTGGCGAATTTGCGATGGGCGGGGCGGCGATTGCCCATAACGGTAACATCACCAACGCCGCTGCGCTGCGCAAGGAACTGATCCAGCATGGCTCGATCTTCCAGTCCTCGTCGGACAGCGAATGTATCATCCACCTGATGGCCCGCAGTTTCCAGAAAAACATCCCCGAACGGATGAAGGATGCCTTGCGCCGTGTCGAAGGCGCCTTTTCCATCGTCGCCATGACCCGCACCAAACTGATCGGCGTGCGCGATGCCTTGGGTGTGCGCCCGCTGGTGCTGGGCAAAATCGGCGATACCGGCTGGGCGCTGTCCTCGGAAACCTGCGCACTGGATATCATCGGTGCCGAATTCGTGCGTGAAGTCGAGCCGGGTGAAATGGTGGTGATCACCGCCGATGGGGTCGAGAGCCACCGCCCCTTCGCCCCTGCCAAGCCGCGCTTTTGCATCTTTGAACATGTCTATTTCTCGCGCCCCGACAGCATTGTCGGCGGCCAGTCGATCTATGAAACCCGCCGCCAGATCGGCGTGGAACTGGCCCGCGAATGTCCTGTGGACGCCGATATCGTTTGCCCCGTGCCCGACAGCGGCACGCCAGCGGCGATCGGGTATTCCCAAGAAAGCGGCATCCCCTACGCGATGGGCATCATCCGCAACCAGTATACCGGCCGCACCTTTATCGAGCCGACCGAAAGCATCCGCAACATGGGTGTGCTGCTGAAGCTGAACGTCAACCGTGCGCTGATCAAAGGCAAACGGGTAATACTGGTGGATGACAGCGTGGTGCGCGGGACAACATCCCGCAAGATCAAGGAAATGATCCTTGATGCCGGTGCCGCCGAGGTGCATTTCCGCATTGCCTCGCCCCCCACCATGTGGCCCTGTTTCTACGGCGTAGACACGCCCGAGCGCGACAAGCTGCTGGCCGCCACCATGAACGAAGACGAAATGCGCGCGCATCTGGGTGTAGACAGCCTGCGCTTCATCTCGCTGGATGGCCTCTATCGTGCCGCAGGCGAGGCAAAGGGGCGCAACAACGACTGCCCGCAATATTGCGATGCCTGTTTCTCTGGTGAATACCCGGTGGAACCGGCGGATATGATTGCACAGGGGTTTGAAATCAAGGCGGCGGAATGATCCCGTCCCTACCTGCCCCCGTCAAAGCCGCCTTCGATGCGTTCCCGGAACCGGCCCGCGATACCCTGCTAAAGGCCCGCACACTGATCTTCCAAACAGCCGCCAGCAACCCCGCCGTTGGCCCCCTGACTGAAACCCTGAAATGGGGCGAGCCCGCCTACCTGACCGAGGAAACCAAATCAGGCTCGACCATCCGCATGGGCTGGAAACCCGCCAAACCGGATCATGGTGCGCTGTTCTTCAACTGCAAAACCACGCTGGTGAATACCATGCACGACATCTACCCCGATATATTCACCTATCAGGGCACACGGGCGGTGCTTTTCCGCCTCGATCAACCGCTACCAAATGACGCTCTGGCGCATGGCATCGAAATGGCGCTAACATACCATCGCAACAAACGGTAAAGACCAACACATGACAAACCCTAACGAATCCGTCGCCCTGATCACCGGCGCCTCGCGCGGCCTTGGCTTTGCCCTGGCCGAGGCTTTGGCCCCCGACTACCACATCGTCGCCGTGGCCCGCACGGTTGGCGGGCTGGAGGATCTGGACGACCGGATCAAGGCCAAAGGCGGTGCCGCGACGCTGGCACCGATGGACATCACACAGGACGCCGCCATGCAGCACCTGTGCCGTTCAATCCATGACCGCTGGGGCGGGGTGAAACTGTGGATCCACACCGCGATCCACGACACCCAACTGTCCCCCGCCGACCATATCGACGCCAAGGACTGGGACAAGGCCATCGCGCTGAATGTGCGCGCGACCGGTATCCTGATCACCTATGTCGCGCCCTTGCTGGGCCGTGACGGCACAGCGCTGTTCTTTGATGATCCGTCCACCAGCGGTGCGAAATTCTTTGGCGCTTACGGCGCGACCAAAGCCGCACAAATCGCGCTGGCCCGCAGTTGGCAGGCCGAAACCGCCAAAAACGGCCCCCGTGTACACATCACCACACCGAACCCCATGCCCACCGCCCTGCGCGCGCGCTTCTACCCCGGCGAAGATCGCAGCCCGCTGGCTGATCCCCATGACGAAGCCGCGCGGATACTGAAAGAGCTATAGGTTTCTTTTTCGTTCAAATATCCGCGCCGCAGGCATAGAATCTTTTCTGCCACAGCGCAGGGACAAACACAGCAGCCGCTTTACCGCGCCTGCGCCTTGCCCTATTGAATCTACAGGGTAACAAAGGCAAACCAACCATGCGTATTCTGATCACCAATGACGACGGCATCAACGCCCCCGGCCTGCTGACCATGATGGCTATTGCCAGCGAAATTGCCGGACCGGATGGCGAGGTCTGGACCGTTGCGCCAGCCTTCGAGCAATCGGGCGTGTCGCACTGCATTTCCTACACTCGCCCGATGATGATCGCGCAACTGGCCGAACGCCGTTTTGCCGCCGAAGGCTCGCCTGCCGATTGCGTGCTGGCCGGCCTGCATGACGTGATGAAGGACAACCCGCCCGATCTAGTGCTGTCCGGTGTGAACCGTGGCAACAACGCCGCTGAAAACACGCTTTATTCCGGCACCATCGGCGGCGCGCTGGAAGCCGCGCTTCAGGGGCTGCCCGCGATTGCCCTGTCGCAATACCTTGGGCCACAAACCGCCGATCTGGACGATCCGTTCAATGCAGCCGCCGTTCACGGTGCCGCCACCGTGCGCGCCATTCTGGACAACACCCCGCCACAAAACGGCGACTACCGCCTGTTTCACAGCGTCAACTTCCCCCCTGTGGCCGCCGCCGATGTCAAGGGCATGAAAGCCACCGTTCAGGGCTACCGGCGCGATGTGAATTTCAGTGTCGAGCCACATTTTGCCCCCTCGGGGCGCAAATTCCTGTGGGTGCGGGGCGGCAGCCAGCACACCCCGACCGAACCGGGCAGCGATGTCGCCGCCTGTCTGGACGGCTATATCTCGATCACCCCGATGCGGGCCGATCTGACCGCCCATGATGATGTCAAAACCCTGCAAGGCGCCCTGAACACATGAAGGATGCCGAACGAAAAATGCAATTCCTTTTTGCCTTGCGCTCCAAGGGGGTAACCGATGCACGCGTGCTGTCGGCAATGGAAAAAATCGACCGTGGGGCATTCATCAAAGGCCTGTTCGAGGACCGTACCTACGAGGACATGCCCCTGCCGATCACCTGTGGCCAGACCATCAGCCAGCCCTCTGTCGTCGGCATTATGACACAGGCCCTGAAGGTGCAGCCGCGCGACAAGGTGCTAGAGGTCGGCACCGGTTCCGGCTATCAGGCCGCAATCCTTAGCCAGCTGGCCCGCAGGGTCTATACGGTGGACCGTTACAGCCGTCTGGTGCGCGATGCCGAGGCGGTTTTTCGCAAACTGGACCTGACCAATATCACCGCCATCACCACCGACGGCAGCCATGGTTTGCCCGAACAGGCCCCGTTTGACCGTATCATCGTTACCGCTGCCGCCGAGGATCCCCCCGGTCCCCTCTTGGCGCAAATGAAAATTGGCGGTATCATGGTGTTACCCGTGGGTCAGGAACAGGCGGTTCAAAGCCTGATAAAGGTGGTCCGCCATGAAACAGGCTATGACTACGAAGAACTAAGACCCGTACGTTTCGTGCCCCTGCTGGAAGGTCTGGGCAAGGAATAAAACAGAGCAATAACAGGTCCGGCAAACGGGCCGCGGTATTTGAGGAACGAGCAAATGGCAAAACGCCAAACCCCTATGATGCGGGCCCTGTTTTCAGGTGTGGCCCTGACGATGTTCAGCACCCTGTCGGGCTGTAGCAATTTAGACTTTGATCTACGCAACAATTTCGGCAATGCGCCCAATACCTCCAACGCCGCAAGGCAAGCCACCGCGCCCCGCCCGCCAGCGGATGATCGCGGTGTGATCTCCTATCCCAATTATCAGGTTGCCGTGGCGCGGCGCGGCGATACCCTGACCAGTGTTGCCAACCGTGTTGGTCTGGATCCGGCCGAACTGGCCCGCTATAACGGTATGTCGCCCGATACCCAATTGCGCCCCGATGAAATCATCGCCCTGCCCCGCCGTGTAACCGAGCCGTCACCGGCAACAGGTGCTGTTACCACCGGCCCACTGCAACCCGAACCCGTTGACATCACCACCCTTGCCGGTGGTGCGATTGAACGGGCGGGTAGCAAACCGGCCAATGCAAATGCAAACACCCCATCCGGAGTCGAACCAATCCGCCACAAGGTCGAGCGCGGCGAAACCGC
>WGBJ01000347.1 GCA_015494385.1 Marinosulfonomonas sp. | reverse complement strand
AGCACCACCCAATTCAATGCTGATTGTGCCACAGACCATTATTCTTCGCCACGGCGAAACCATTACGAGGCCCGAATGAAACCGCTCCATATTCTGATTGCCATCCTTGTTTCCGGGTTTCTGTATCTGCTGGTATTCGAACGCGAAAGCCTGCTGGATTTCGCCAAAGGCAACGCCGGTGTGGCTGGCGAAGCCAGCGCAACACAAGAACCGGCAGAAACACCGGTTACAGAGGCCACGCCGCTGGTTTCTGTTGTCGCAATCCATTCCACCGCCCGCACGGTCGACAGCGCCGTGATGTTGCGGGGACGCACCGAAGCAGCCCGTCAAGTGACCGTAATGGCCGAAACATCGGGCAAGGTGGTGTCGGACCCCCTGCGCAAAGGCGCCTATATCGAGGCCGGTCAAACCCTGTGCCAGCTGGATTCAGGCACCCGCGAATCCCGTCTGGCCGAGGCCAAAGCCCGCCTGACCGAAGCCGAGGCCCGCCTGCCCGAAGCCATGGCCAATGCAGCCGGTGCCGCCGCCAAGCTGATCGAGGCCAAGGTGAACGAAAATGCCGCACGCCGGTTGAACCAGCGGGGCTATGCCTCGGAAACCCGCGCGGCATCGGCCGAAGCGGCGTTGCAAGGCGCACTGGCCGGCATCGAAAGCGCCAAGGCGGCCGTGGTTTCGGCCAAGGCGGCGATTGAAGCGGCCAATGCTTCGATCGCCTCGATCGAAAAAGACATCGAAAACCTGACCATCACCGCCCCTTTCGCGGGCTTGCTGGAAACCGACACCGCCGAATTGGGCGTGCTGCTGCAACCCGGTTCCCCCTGCGCCACGATCATCCAGCTGGACCCGATCAAACTGGTCGGCTTTGCACCGGAAACCGAGGTCGACAAGGTCACCGTCGGTGCCATGGCGGGTGCCCGTCTGGCCACGGGCCGCGAGGTTGCGGGACGGGTGACGTTCCTGTCGCGCTCTGCCGATCCGCTGACCCGCACCTTCCGTGTCGAGATCCAGGTGCCGAATGCTGGCCTTGCCATCCGTGACGGGCAAACCGTTGAAATCATTGTCGCATCAGACGGAACCAAGGCGCATCTGCTGCCACAGTCTTCGCTGACCCTGAACAACGATGGCGCCCTTGGCATTCGTTACGTCGGCCCCGACAACATCACCGGCTTCGCCCCCGTCAGCATCCTGCGCGACACGCCCGAAGGGATCTGGGTCGCGGGGCTGCCCGACAAGGTGGATGTGATCGTTCTGGGCCATGAATATGTGATCGCGGGGGTTAAACTGGATGTCACCTATCGGGAGGCCGGCCTATGACCGGTATCGTCGATTGGGCCGCATCCCGCGCCCGAATGGTGCTTGCCTTTATCATCCTGTCGCTGATTGCGGGCGCAATGGCCTATGCCACCCTGCCCAAAGAAGGCGAACCCGACATCGAAATTCCGATGCTGATCATTTCGGTCCCCTTCCCCGGCATTTCGGCCTCGGATTCCGAAAAACTGCTGGTCAAACCGATGGAAACCGAACTGTCCGATCTGGACGGGCTAAAGAAAATGTCGGCCACGGCGGCGGAAAACTATGCCGTGATGATCATGGAATTCGATTTCGGCTGGGACAAATCGCAAATCATCGCCGATGTGCGCGACAAGATGAGCACGGTCGAGGCCAATTTCCCCGCCGGCGCCGATAAATACATCATCTCCGAATTCAATTTCTCGGAATTTCCGATCATCATCGTCAACCTGACCGGCGATCTGCCCGAACGCACCCTGCTGCGGGTGGCCAAGGATTTGCAGGACCGTCTGGAAGAACTGGAACCGGTGCTGGAAGCCGCCCTGACCGGCCAGCGCGACGAGATGGTCGAAGTTGTGATCGACCCGCTGCGGCTGGAGGCCTATAACGTCACCGCCGCCGATCTGATCAATGTGGTGGTGAACAACAACCAGTTGATCGCCGCCGGTGAAATCGAAACCGCCACCGGCGCGTTTTCGGTGAAAATTCCATCATCCTTTGACGAGGTGCAGGATATCTATTCCCTACCCGTCAAAACCAATGGCGACCGGATTGTAACGCTGGGCGATCTGGCGCAAATCCGGCTGACCTTTGAGGACCGCAAAGGTGTGGCCCGTTATAACGGCGAAAACACCGTGGCGCTGCAGGTCAGCAAGCGCAAGGGGTATAACATCATCGACACCTCGGAACTGGTGCGCGATGTGGTGGAACGCGAACGCGCCCTGTGGCCCGCCGAATTGCAGGCCGCGATCAAAGTAGGCACCTCGAACGACCAGTCCCGCACGGTTGGCTCCATGGTGCGACAGCTCGAAGGCTCGGTTCTGACGGCGATTGCACTGGTAATGATTGTGGTGCTGGCCTCATTGGGAACCCGCAGTGCGTTGCTGGTGGGGTTCGCGATTCCAACGTCCTTCCTGCTGTGTTTCGTTTTGCTGGCGATGATGGGGGTGGCGATTTCCAACATCGTGATGTTCGGCCTGATCCTTGCGGTCGGGATGCTGGTGGACGGGGCGATTGTGGTGGTCGAATACGCCGATAGGCGCATCCGCGAAGGCACTGGCCCGATGCACGCCTATGTCGAAGCCGCCAAGCGGATGTTCTGGCCCATCGTTTCCTCGACGGCCACCACGCTGTGCGCCTTCCTGCCAATGCTGTTCTGGCCCGGTGTGGCGGGGCAATTCATGGGGATGCTGCCGATCACGCTGATCTTTGTTTTGTCCGCCTCGCTTGTGGTGGCGCTGGTTTACCTGCCGGTGATGGGCGGTGTTTCGGGGCGGATGTCGCGCAGTTTCGATCACGCCGCCGACCTGCTGCGCCCGCTGCCGTGGGTCATTCGCGCCGCCTTGGCCATTGGCGCGCTCTATCTGGTGTTCGTTGGCGCAATGGAGGGGCTGAACCCGGACTACATCCCGCCGCTGGGGGCCGTGATTGCCGGTATCAAACAAAACAGCCCCGGATTGGTGGGGGGATTGCTTGGCTTTGTACTGCAAACCGCCCCGTTCCTGATTGCGACCGTGCTGGCCTCGGTCACAGTGAACGCGGCCAAGTTTGAGCACCGCGCCAAACGGGTGCGGGCGGGCTATCGCCGCTCGCTGTTCGGCTGGCTGATCCGCTTTATCACCGGCAACCCCGTGATGCCGATTGTCACCATCGCCGCCGTGATCGGCTTTGTCGTGGTGGTGTTCGGGTTGTTTGCCGAAAACAACAACGGCACCGAATTTTTCGTGAAATCCGAACCCGAACAGGCCATCGTTTTCGTGCGCGAACGCGGCAACCTGTCCC
>WGBJ01000346.1 GCA_015494385.1 Marinosulfonomonas sp. | reverse complement strand
GGCCAGCAGGTTGGCGACCGAGGTATAGACATCGGGCATCGAGCACCAGAAATAGCTGCCCTGACTGGCCGCTTTCACCTTGTCGATCAGCCGTCGGGAAATGCAGCCGTGGTATATGCCCGCCCCGTCGGAATAGTCGCGATGCGTGCCCTGAAAAAACTTTTCCAACAAGGCCTTGTGATTGATCTGCGAAACCATGCCCGACAGTTTCATATAGCGGATCACCAGATGGCCTGGGATCTGCTCGGCATCATTGGGCCATTTGAAGTTCAGCTTGCGCCATTTGACAACATCGGGATCATGGGCCGCAATCAGGGCATGCAACAGGCGCAAACCGTTGGGCAAGACGCCATCATCATCACCGATGAACATTACATGACTGCCCGTGCTGTGTGTCAGCCCGTCCTCAAAATTCTGCCGCATAGACACCCGTTCGGGCTGGCGAAAACTGGTGATTATCGGGCTGTTGAACCCTGCGATCACAGACTGGGTTTCGTCACTGCTGGCATTGTCCGCAACGATGATTTCCACCGGACATTCGGCCCGCTTAGCGGCGATCAGCACGCTTTGCAGGCACCCCTTCAGATAGGCCGCCCGCGAACGGGTGGGAATGACGATGGAAATCTTCACCTTGTCCGACATCAGGCAATCCGCTTCAGGTATCCGTCCGGCGCAACCGAGATCAGAAGCTTGTTGTCGATGGCCTTGTCGATCTCGAATTCAGGGTGGGTTTTCAGATATTCATGCACTGCCGTTTTCGGGTTGTCCCCCGGGCCCCATGTCCGGTGCGGATAGGCATCGGCGGGCATGTCCTCGATCAATGTGTCGAACACCACGCAATAGCTGCCAACCGAGGTCAGCGGCGCATAGGCCTTTAGCTCGGCCAGAACGTGGTCGTGGGTGTGGTTGCTGTCCAGACAGACCAGCACACGCTCATAACCCGCCGCAACTTTGCGCACCTGTTCGATCACCCCGTCGTCAATGCTGGAGCCTTCGATCATCTCGATGCGCGAATACATCGGATGGGCCTCGATTGCGGTGCGGTTGTGGGCGCGGATGTCGATGTCAATGCCCAGCACCTTGCGGCGCGATTTGGCGGGATCCATTGTCGTGCCTGCTTCGATCGCGTCGGTCATGTCCAGCATGGCCAGCATCGAGGCACTGAAAATCAGCGAACCGCCATGCGCGATACCTGTTTCGATGATCAGATCGGGTTTGACCGACCAGATCAGTTCCTGCATCGCCATAATGTCCTGCGGATACTGGATGATCGGCCGCCCCATCCAGAAGAAATTATAGGAATACTGAGGCTCGGTTGATGCCTGCAGAAAGGCGGCGGCAGTCTTGCACATCTCGCCGTGTTCCTGCGTGTGTTTCAGCCGCTCGGCCACTTCTTTTTCGAATTCGGTCATGGTTTGTCTACCTCGATGTAGTTGTATTTGTTGCCTGACAGGTCCCGTATTTCCGACAGGTAATTGGGATTCATAACATAGATATCCGCCCCTTCGGGCAGACCGGCAAGCGCCTGTTCGGGGGATTGCACCTGTAGGCCCGTTGCCGCCAGATATTTGCCCTGTTTGGCAGGATTGATGTCGATCACAGCAGCCACTGGATATCCGGCCCGTTGCGCCAACAGGGAAAAGATCACCCCCTTCGAGGCCCCGCCCCAAACCACTGCCTTGCCCGTTTTCGCGCCATCCGGAATGGTTGCGGTAAAATCGGCGGGAAAATCCACCCTGTCATCAGGATCGGCCACGGGTCTGCGCAGGGTGGACAGATCACCGATGATGGCCAGATACTGACCGCCAAACACCCTTTCGGCATGTACGACACGCCCAAAGATACGGTTGAAATCACTCAGCCGGAAATAGTTCACATGCTCGTAAAAAATATCATACCAGGTGCGGTTTTGGCATATCCAGTCGAAACAGGGCACTTCGATATAGATCAGACCGCGATTGCCGTTTGCTTCGGCCAGTTGCATCAGAAACGAGACCGGATCGACGATATGTTCCAGCACATGCCGCAGGATCAACCCGTCCCCCGACATGCCCAGGCCGGGGCCGAAATATTCGCGCTTCACCCGCGGATTGCCGCCCTCGTAAGTCGGGTCAAAACCGGTGATGTCACAGCCCTGATCCTGTAGCATTTCAAGGAAATATCCCTTGCCGCACCCCACTTCGACCAGATTGTCACAGCCCATCTTTTGGCGCACCAGTGCGGAAACCTGTTCCAGATGCGCCCGAAACGGGGCGCTGTTGGCCTGTTCGTTCTGATAGCTGGAATCATACACCATCAGATCGGCATCAAAGGCAGCGTTATAGGCCAGTCCGCTGTCCAGATCCTCGACCAGCGACACATCACCCTTAGGGCAATTGATCGCCTCTGCCCGGCTGTCATACATCCGGTTCTGGAAAACCGGCAGTTGTTCTTGCCGGTACAATTCGCGCGTGTTGGCATTTTTTTGCATCATCACTCTTTCCTATAGCACCGTCGGCACACCGACAACGCGGGGCGGGTCCACCAGATTGTCGGGCCGTGCGCCGAATTTCAACAACTCGCGGCGACCATATTCATCGGCAATCCGTTCGGCCAGTTGCCGGATCGTAATAGCCTGCCCCGAGCAGATATTAACAGCCCCCGCCACCTTGCCGGTGGCTGCACGGGCAATCATATCCCCTGCCTTGCGCACATCCATGAAATCGCGCCATTGCTTGCCGCTGGTCAGTTCGGCCATTTTGCCTTTTTCCAATTGCCCCCGCAGATAGGGCACAAAACGCCGCGCATCTTCGCCTTCGCCATAAAGATAAAACAACCGGCACCAGGCAAATTCCACATCCTGCACCGGCAGGGCCTGTGACAATGCCAGAAAGGCAGCAGCCTTGGCCCCGGCATAGGGGGATTGCGGGGCAAGCGGTGTCTCGGTTGTCAAATCCCCCACCGAGACATCATATTCAAAACAGGTGCCGATACCGACAAAACGGCGCAGACCGGCAACCGTCGCCCCCTGTGCCATCGCAATGGTGCCTGCAAGACAGTCCAGATTTTTCGCAGACATCAGATATTTGCCCGGTTCGGCATACCATGCGGCATGGATGATCGTATCCACCCCTTTGCAGGTTTCCTGCCACCAACCGGCGGGCTCGGCAAACAGATCGGGCGTCGTCACAACCCGCTCGACACCTTCCCTCGATGCAAGTGCGCCGTCATGATCCGTGCGGACAACAAGGCGCACGCGCTTGCCCTCATGCAGCAGTGCGCGCAATATCTGGCGGCCGACAAACCCCGTCGCGCCCGTCAGTAAAACCGGCTTCGTCACGGCGCGATTGTTCGCATCAGAACACCTCCAGTTTTGGCACGGCCACCACGAACTGCCCTTGCCAGTCACGAATATAGGCCAGTTGGTCCGACAGTTCCGTGCGCAGGTTCCAGGGCAGGATCATCACATAATCCGGTCGGGTTTCGCGGATGCTGTCCTCGCTGACAATCGGTATCCGGCTGCCGGGCATATAGCGGCCCTGTTTGCCAGGGCTGCGATCCACGACAAAGCGGACCAGATCGGGGCGCACACCGGCAAAGTTCAAAAAGGTATTGCCTTTGGCGGCGGCCCCATAGGCCACCACTGTTTTGCCTGCCGCCTTGGCGTCGATCAGGAAGGACAGCAAAGCGTCTTTCATCCCCTCGACCGTGCTTTGGAACCCCTCGTAAAAGGCAGATGTGTCCATGCCCGCGCCGGTTTCTTCGTCCAGCAGCGCCTGCACCGCATCACTTGCCTTTTGTGGTCCGCCCGCGTGCTGCACAAACACCCGCAGGCTGCCGCCGTGGGTGGTCAGTTTTTCCACATCGAACACTTCCAGTCCCTGACGCTGCATGATCCGCGCCACGGACAGCAGGCTGAGGTAGGAGAAATGTTCGTGATAGATGGTGTCAAACTGGTTCAGGCGCACCAGATTTAACAGATGCGGGAATTCAAAGGTTGCCACACCGTCCGCCGCCAGCAGAATTTTGAAACCGCCGACAAAATCATTGATATCCGGCACATGGGCCAGCACGTTGTTGGCGGCCATCAGTTTGGCGGAAATGCCCTCTGCCGCCAGCTTTTGCGCGGTTTCCACGCCAAAGAAAATCTCGCGGGTTTCGATGCCCAGCTTGCGGGCCACGGCGGCCACGGCGGCGGTTGGCTCGACCCCCAGACAGGGGATGCCGGCGGTCTGGAAGTTCTTCAGCAGATAGCCGTCATTCGAGGCGATCTCGACCACCATGCTGCCCTTGCCCAGCCCGAAACGCGCCGTCATCTGTTCGGCATAGCGGGCAGCATGATCCAGCCACGAGGCAGACATCGAACTGAAATAGGCGTAATCACTGGTGAACAGGCTGTCGGCGGCGGCAAAATCCTGCGTCTGCACCAGCCAACACTGGTCACAGTAAAGCACCCGCAACGGCAGCCAGATTTCCGGCTTTTGCAAATCCGCGGGCGCAAGATAGGCGTTTGACGGCGGCGCACTGCCCAGATCGACGAATACGCGGGTCAGCGGGGCGGCGCAGTGCCGGCATTTGGGCTGATCTTGCGCGGCAGATTGCGCAGCGTCGGCAGGGCCTGATCCCGTGGGGATATTTCGGTCACTTGAAGGGGCCATTTAATACCTATTTCATCATCTAACGGGTTAACCCCGCCCTCGCAGTCGGGCGTATAGGGTGCAGAGTGGAGATACAGCAGTTCGACATCGGGTTCCAGCGTCTGGAAACCATGGGCAAATCCCGGCGGGATATAAAGGCTGCTCCAGTTCTCAGTCGAAAGCTCGACCGCGATCCAGCGCCCGAAACTGTCTGAGCCTTCGCGCAGATCAACGGCCACATCCAGAATGCGGCCACGCAGACAGCTGACAATTTTCACCTCGGCTGCCGGTGGATACTGGAAATGCAGCCCGCGCAGGGTGCCCTTGCGGGCGCTGTAGCTGTGGTTGACCTGGACAATTTCCATATCAAGACCGGCCTCGGTCAGTTCCTGTTTGCAGAACAGGCGGGAAAAATGCCCGCGTGCATCGCCCAGTTTGCGCTTGTCGATGCGCATCACCCCGTCCAGTCCGGTTTTGGATATTTCAAGATGTGCCAAGGCTGTCCCCGAAATATTCCTCGATCTGGCGCAGGGTAAAGGCCGCCATATCCTGCCCCTCGACATGGGCACGATACCAGTCGGCGGTGCGCGCCAGCGCCTGATCAATCGACCAGCGCGGGGTCCAGCCCAGATGGGCATTGGCCTTGGCGCTGTCCAGTTTCAGGATTTGTGCCTCTTTATAGGCATGGGGCTGAATGACGGGGCGCAGATCGCTTTGGCTCAGCTTCAGGAAAGTTTCGACCACATAGGCAACGGTCCTTGTGTCCGCGGGTCCGGGGCCGAAATTCCAGCCCTCGGCAAAGTCATCCGGTTTTTGCGCCAGATGTTCGGCCAGCAGCAGGTACCCCGATAAAGGCTCCAGCACATGCTGCCACGGGCGCAGGGCATCGGGCGCGCGCAGTACGGGGGCTATGTTATCCGCCATTGCCCGCACCATATCGGGGATCAGACGGTTGTCGGCCCAGTCCCCGCCACCGATCACATTGCCCGCCCGCGCGGTGGCTGTGGCGATGTCCAGATCGGCCAGAAAGGACTGCCGGTAAGCCGCTGTCAGCAGTTCGGCACAGCCCTTGGAGGCCGAATAGATATCCTTGCCGCCCATCGGCTCGTTCTCGCGGTAGGGCCAGACCCATTCGCGGTTCTCATAGCATTTGTCGCTGGTGACATTGACCACCACCGCCGGATTGCCAAGCTTGCGCAGGGCCTCGAACAGATGGGCGGTGCCCATGATGTTGGTGGCCAGCGTGCCCAGCGGATCCTCATAAGAGGCATGCACCAGAGATTGCGCCGCCAGATGGAAAACAATATCCGGCCGTACCGCCTGCAAGGCCTGCTCCAGCACTGCCGCATCACGAATATCCCCGCGCATATCACTGGCCAGCAAGCCCTCAACATTGCCCAGATCAAACAGGTTCGGCCCATCATCCGGGTCCAGCGCCAAGCCGTGCACTTCGGCCCCCAGACGGGACAGAATACAGACCAGCCAACTGCCCTTGAATCCGGTGTGACCAGTCAGGAAAACCCGTTTCCCGCGCCAGAATTGCGGGGTCAACATCACACCTTCCACGGGGCCGCCCCGCTGTTCCACAGCTCTTCCAGATGGTTCTTGTCACGCAGGGTGTCCATCGGTTGCCAGAACCCTTTGTGGAAATAGGCGTTTAATTGGTTTTCATGGGCAATGCGGGTCAGAGGATCCTCTTCCCATGATGTTTCGTCGTCTTGGATATAGTCAATCACCTTTGGCGACAGCACAAAATACCCGCCATTGATCCAGCCGCCATCCCCGCGGGGTTTTTCAACGAAATCACGCACCTGATCGCCGTCCAGATCCAGCGCCCCGTAACGGCCCGGTGGCTGCACGGCGGTGATTGTCGCCAGTTTGCCATGTGCCTTGTGATGGGCGATCTGTGCGCCCACATCAATATCGGCAACACCGTCGCCATAGGTGAAGAAAAAGAAATCCTCGTCCTTCACATAGTCATAAACCCGTTTCAGCCGCCCGCCGGTCATGGTGCTTTCGCCCGTATCCGCCAGCGTCACCTTCCACGGTTCGGCCACCAGCCGTTGCAGATGGGTTTCATTTGTTTTTAGATCAACGGTGATGTCAGACTGGTGCAGGTAATAGTTCAGGAAATAATCCTTGATCATATAGCCCTTGTAGCCACAGCAGATAATGAACTCGTTCACCCCGTGCGCCGCATAGGTTTTCATGATGTGCCAAAGTATGGGTTTGCCACCGATTTCAACCAAGGGCTTTGGCCGCAAGGTGGATTCCTCGCTGATACGGGTGCCAAAACCACCTGCCAGAATGACTGCTTTCATGATGATTATCTCTGTTGCTACGTCATGATTACCGTAACATTACAACGCGGGGAGTTTAAAGGGTTTTACATTGGAAAAATCTGAAAACCGCAAGCCGCATATTCGTTTGTCTATTGTTCAATCACAACTTGCTGCCTATTAGTGTTGTAATTCGCCCGGCAGGAGCCCTTTTGGACCTGCGATGTGCAGAACTGTAGCAAATTGGGTAGCACCATAATATGACACTTCCATGCACAATTCTTATCCCGACCAAAGACCGCCCCAACCTACTTAGGCGAGCGGTGAAATCTGCATTGGATGCGGCCCCCGACAATTCCGAAGTCATTGTCATAGATGACAAAAGCAATCCACCTGCGCAGATTGTGCTGGAGGAGTTTGACGACCCAAGGCTGGTTTGTCTGGTGAATGGTGACAAAGGGGGGGCAGCAGCGGCCCGCAATCTCGGGATGAAATCCGCAAAGGGCGAGATTGTCTTTTTCCTGGATGACGATGATGAATTTATGGCTGATTACTGCCGCGACATTCTGGACAATGTTGTGCCAAACCATCACGGCCTTGCCTATGGTTTTTCCGCCTATCTGGTTTCCGCCAGTAAATCGGATGGCAAAACCGAAGATACAATTGAAAACAACAAACTGGATCAGGGCATTATTGCTGATGCTGCCCCCTTCCGGCGGCGGATTTGTGGCTTTGGTATGGGGTTCTGGATCAAACGCGATGTGTTTGAAGAACTTGGCCCGATTGACGAGGCGATGGCCACCAACGAGGATACAGAATACCTGTGCCGGTTGATTGATGCAGGAAAAGCCGCGTGGTTCTCGGCAAAGCCCGGCGTAAGGGTTCACCAACACAGCGCCCAAACCGCGGCCACCGAATTGGGCCATGTAACCAACCGCATTCAAAGCGCAGATCGCGCGCAATCCTTCCTGGCAATTTACCAGCGTTATCAGCGCCTTATGAAATCCGATAAACAGGCGCGGCTGCATATCGCGCGGCGCTATATCAAACTTGCAACCAAATCCGGGATGCTGGGAGAGTGCTGGGAATTCGCAGGGACATTGCCGAACCTGTCCGAACGGATTTCGGCACGCTACTATGCCTTGGTGAATTTCACAGCATACCGTTTATCCGGCAAACATTCCAAAGCCTGATGGCCTGACCCACGGTCAGATTATGCAATTTGGATTGCGGGAACATGGTTTCTCAGGACAGCTTGTCGGAATAGCCAAACAGCTTGAAATCCTTGGCAAAGAAATTTCTGACCATATCCTCGGTGGTTGGATTGTAGTAATCCTGATATGGCCGTTTGGCCGATTTGCTTTTGGTCTTGTGCAGATGCTGCAATTCGAACGACGGCAGCTTTAACTGTTCGGCAATCCCGTTAAGCTCCTGATTCACCGTTTCAAAATGTACAACACGATCAACAAGGATTTTCCCGTCGGGATCGGCAACGAAATACGCCTGCCCCGGGAATTTGGCAAAAATAGGATCATACCAGCGTTTCGGCGACATCCGGTATGCCAGAAATTCCTCGAACGTCATTTTTTGCACCATTTCGGCGACCCGTTTGGTGCGGAACTGTTTCATATATTCATAGTGGGATACCGTGTGATCAAACGGATCACGCACAACGGTAAAGCTGAAGAATTGGTCGTAGGCGGGCCGGCCCAGTTTGCGAATAACTTTGGCCGCCGTGTCATGGACACGAAAATGCGCTTTCTCGACGGGTTCAACGATCGGCAGGTGGCGTGTGATCCGGCTTAGCAGGGTATGCGGATCGGGGTCCGTGTATTTCGTCAGGGCAATCGAGATTGATGAACCCGCAGTTTTGGGAATGTGCAGAAAGATAAACTTGTAGCTGGTCGAGATAAGCACCTGATATCCTCTTATTCTTGTCTTGTTTTTTGCGAGTCAAACGCTTTGGTCCGGCATTCGTTTTGCTCCCCTATTCAAACCCGCATTTGGGTTTGCGATTTGAACAACCCTACGGATGCCCCAGTATCCATAAAAGCATGGGGCCCAACCAGCAAACAATTATTTCTATGGAAATAGCGACATATTCGCTTACCGGACCGGCCAATCCCCCCACACTGGCTTGCTCAAGCCGTCAGGCGGCCTGCTGCGTCGGAACTCTTTAAGCGTGATAAGAACCATGGCGGACAGACAGCCGCGCGCAATATCACCCCTATGGGCGCTTTCGTCCACTTGCGCTTGGCCTTCCCTCCCGCAATATGCCCCGTATGAAACTTCTAAAATCGGGAATATCCAGATGCGTATCGTACAAATAAGTGACCTCCATATTGGCGAAAAGGGCGACGACAGCCCGGTTGGTGTGAAAATGCTGGCCAATGTGGTCAAAACCATAGCCCATATCAACCAACTGGACCCGCAGCCCGATCTGGTGGTGATCAACGGCAACATCACCTCGAACGGCACAATCGAGGCCAGCATGCATGCGCGCGAGGTGCTGGATGCCCTGAACTGCCCCTACAAGCTGGTGCCCGGCCCCAATGACGAACGCCAAACCCTGTTTGGTGCATTCGGCGACAAAGCCACCGCAAACGAAGTTGGCGGTGTCCTGAGCTATCTGGTCGAGGGTTTCCCCATGCGCCTGATCGGGCTTGACAGTTTGGGCCATCACGGTGTTGGCGGGCGCGTTTGTCCCAAGCGTCTGAACTGGCTGAATACCCATCTGTCCAGCGATACCAGCGTGCCAACCATCATTTTCACCCACCATGTTCCGATGAAAATCGGTGTGGCCGTGGCGGATGCAGACGGGTTTGACAACGGCGAAAATCTGGGGGCTGTCGTGGCTCAGTATTCCAACATCAACCGCATCCTGTGCGGTCATATCAACCTTGCCACCCATACAGCCTGGCAAGGCACGATTGTGACCTCGGCCCCTTCAATGGGGATACCCTCGGGGCTGCAGGAAGGTGAAGCCCCTGCCCCGGCCTATCATCTGCACCAAATGGGCGAGCATGGTGATCTGGTGACACGTACGGTGTTTGTAGCGTAGGCATCTGGCACCTTACTTATCCCAATCTGACAAAGGCGTCCGCGAAGGTGCGTAAGATCACGCGGCTTTCGGCCCTTTGTCAGTATTGGGGTTCATTTTAGATGCTGGCTCGGAAAGCCAACAAAAACATCCAAACCTGCCGCCTATGCCGTTCGCCCCGCCTCCCAATGATCACGCAGGAAATGCGGGCAAAGGAGCATGCTGACAGGCAAAAAAAATGCCGGCAAACTGCAGGCTCAAACCCGATTGGGCAAGATTGACAACCGCAGGGAAACAATCTGTTCTCGAGATGAACATCAACATCGGGTAATATCCATTACCACATTGTTTCCTATATATTTTTTAGCATACACCCCTGCCCGCTTCGGGGCGCGGACCCGGGCCGAATGTCATTGTGTCACATACTAAAACGAAAAGAATATGCTAATTTTTAAATATAGAGTTGAGGTTAGCTGAACCGAGAGAAAGCTGACCGTATTATTTTTC
>WGBJ01000345.1 GCA_015494385.1 Marinosulfonomonas sp. | reverse complement strand
GCACACGGCCGAACAGGCGTGGCCAGCGGCCGGTGGCCTTGTACATATACGTGACCAGACGGGTTAGCAGGGCGGGGCGTGTGGCGATGATGGCGACGATGATTGACACCACCACGACCGGCACCGCACCGGCAATTCCGCGGGTGGACATCGACAGCGCCACACCCAGAATAACCGCAATCGCCGCCAGGTCCGAGGCCCGATCCATCAGCACCAGTGGTGCTGTGCGTTCCACAGCCCATCCGGTTTCGCGTTTCAGCCAGCGCATCCGCACCAACTCGCCAACGCGGCCCGGGGTGACGCTCATCGCGAACCCGCCCAGAAAATGGCGCATGTCCTGCAACAATCCGGTGGGCAGGCCCAGGCGGCGGGCAAACATGTGCCAGCGCAACCCGCGCAGCAGATAGTTGACCAGCGACAAGCCGAACAGGATTGCAATATAGGAAAGGGATAGCTTGGCCAGTTGCGCGCGGGTTTCTTCCCAACCCGTTGCGGCGGCCATGCCGAACAGCCCCACCAGCATCAGCGCGAACAACCCGCCCAAAATCAGCACATCCTTCCAGCGCCGCGCGGGGCGGGGCAAGGGGGCAGGTTTGGGGGCTGTGCGTGTCATATCCATTAACCGCGATCTAGGCTTTAATTGGGGCGAGAATATGAAGCTGTTTCGCAAAAGGGAACAATGCTGGGGCGGTTTTGTGATAAAGTGACCCCGAAAGCGCGAAAAGCCCCGCAAATGCTGCGGGGCTTTGGTTTTTCAGGCTAAATTTGGCTTAGACCAGAGTTGCCTCGGTCGCTGCTTCGATCTGATCCTGCGTCACATCAGGGGCCAGCTCGACCACCTTCAGCCCGCCCTCGACCACATCCAGCACGCCCAGATTGGTGATGATCCGGTCCACCACGCCCTTGCCGGTCAGCGGCAGGGTGCATTCCTTTAACAATTTGCTGACACCGTGTTTGTTGGTGTGGTCCATCACCACCACCACACGGCCAACACCCGCCACCAGATCCATCGCGCCGCCCATACCTTTGACCAGCTTGCCGGGGATCATCCAGTTGGCAAGATCACCGTTTTCGGCCACCTCCATAGCGCCCAGAATTGCCATGGCAATTTTACCGCCACGGATCATGGCAAAACTTTCGGCGCTGTCGAAATAGGCAGTTTGCGGCAGTTCGGTGATGGTCTGCTTGCCGGCGTTGATCAAATCGGGGTCGATTTCATCTTCGGTCGGGAAGGGGCCCATACCCAGCATACCGTTTTCCGATTGCAATGTCACTTCGATCCCGTCGGGGATATAATTGGACACCAGCGTCGGGATGCCGATGCCAAGGTTCACATACCAGCCGTCCTGCAGTTCCTGCGCTGCGCGGGCAGCCATTTGATTGCGGTCCCATGCCATGTTCAGGTCTCCTCCCGATCATCCAGTTCAAAAACAATATCATTTATTGCCATTTCGATTTCGCCCAGCTTGTGCATCATCATCATGGATTTTGCGGTCTCGACGACCATTGCATTATGGGCCGATGAAATCTCGTTCGGGAAATGCTGGTTAACCAGTTTCCGGGCCTCGACAATCCATTCATAGAATTGCTCGGGGATATCGTTTTTACGTTGAGTTTGCGCTTCGGTGGGTTGATTTCCTGTGCTCATCCTGCCCTCCTATGCTTCGCGAATTGTGCGTTGTTCGATGCGTTTTTCATGCTCGCCCTGAATGATGCGGTGAACATAGATGCCGGGCATGTGGATCAGGTCGGGGTCAAGGCTGCCCACCGGCACGATTTCCTCGACCTCGGCCACACAGACGCGGCCGCATTTGCCCGCTGGTACGTTGAAATTGCGGGCGGTTTTGCGGAAAATCAGGTTGCCGGTTTCATCCGCCTTCCAGGCCTTGATGATCGACAGATCGGCCACGATTCCGCGTTCCAGAATATAGGTTTCGCCGTCGAAATCCTTGTGTTCCTTGCCCTCGGCAATCACCGTTCCAACACCGGTTTTGGTGTAAAACCCGGGGATACCGGCACCACCGGCGCGCATCCGTTCGGCCAAAGTGCCCTGCGGGTTGAATTCCAGCTCCAGCTCGCCGCTTAGATACTGGCGCATGAATTCGGCGTTTTCCCCGACGTAGGAGGACATCATCTTTTTGACCTGCTTGGATTGCAGCAAAATGCCGATGCCGAAATCGTCCACACCGGCATTATTGGATGCGAATGTCAGATCCTTGGTGCCCGCGTCCCGGATGGCGTTCAGCAGCAATTCCGGAATACCGCACAGGCCGAACCCGCCTGCCGCGATGAACATTCCGTCCTTTAGCAAACCATCCAGTGCCTCGGCAGCGGATGCGTAAATCTTGTTCATGAATGGACCCCCGATATTTGTGTCACTTGCAACGATGTGTGACGGGGGACGGGCAAGGTGTCAATAATTAGCTGAATTTTAGTAGGGGCTGTTTTTGGGGATTGAACTATGTAACGGGCAGGGGCATTTTTTGACGAGTGCGATGCGACAGCATTGGCGCCTGGAACACAAAGGATTGATAAAGTGTATTATCGCATTCCTCTCTACGGGGCAGCCGCCTATGCCGTATTTACCTTGGTGAAGCTGGTATTTTTCAGCAGCGGCTACACACCCGGCCTTGACCAGATCATGTTCTCGGTTCTGGCGGCTGTGCTTGTTGGCTATGTAGGTACAGTTATTTTGCTAATGGTTTTGGTCGCCGCGCTGATCCCGCTTTCGCTGGTCTGGCGTTTGTTGAATAGCCACAAAAAGGATAAGGGGTGATTTTCAAATCACCCCTATTATTTGCAATTTCAAATCAGCCTTTCTTGGCCGCGGGTTTCTTTTTTGCCGCGGGCTTCTTTTTCGCTGCCGGTTTCTTCTTGGGGGCTGCCTTTTTCTTTGGCGCGGCCTTTTTGCGCCCGCCCTTTTTGGCGGCCTTCGCGGTGATCAGTTCCACCGCCATATCCATGGTCACATCCGCCGGTTCCACGTCCTTTGGCAGGGTCGCGTTGACCTTGCCCCATTTCACATAAGGCCCGTAACGCCCGTCCATCACGTTGACGGGGCCACCTTCGGACGGGTGTTCGCCCAGTTCTTTCAAAGGCTTGGCCGCCGTGCGCCCGCGCCCGCCACCCTTGGCCTTTTTCTCGGCCAGCACTTCGACAGCGCGGTTCATGCCGATGGTGAATACTTCTTCCACATCGGGGATGTTGGCATAAAGCTTTTGTTCCTTGCCGTCCTCGTCCACCGTGGTGAGCAGCACATAAGGCCCGTAGCGGCCGATGTTGGTTTCCACCTTGCCGCCATCGGGGTGGTCGCCGACATAACGGGGCAGGCTTAGCAATGTCAGCGCCTTTTCCAGCGTCATGTCTTCGGCAGACCAGCCCTTTGGCAGGCTGGCGCGCGGCGGTTTCTTGTTGTCTTCGGTGACTTCGCCGCGCTGCACATAGGGGCCGAACCGGCCCGAGCGTAGCGAGATTTCATCCTCGCCATCCATGCCAAGAACACGATCGCCATTCTCGCCGTTTTCCCCGCCCAGCGGACGGGTGTAGCGACATTCGGGATAATTGCCACAACCAACAAACCCGCCACTGCGCGAGGTTTTCAGATGCAGTTTTCCTTCGCCACACAATGGACATGTACGCGGGTCCGAGCCATCTTCGCGCGGCGGATACAGGACCGGCGCCAAGGCTTCGTCCAGCACATCCAGCACCTGCGAGATCCGCAACTCGCTGGTTTCGGCAATCGCGGCGGAAAAATCTTTCCAGAACCGTTCCAGCACGTTTTTGTAATTGCGCTCGCCGGCGGCAACGTCATCCAGTTCCTCTTCCAGATTGGCGGTGAATTCATAACCGACATATTTGCGGAAAAAGTTCAGCAGGAAAACGGTGACCATCCGCCCCTTGTCCTCGGGGAACAGGCGGTTCTTTTCCTTGCGGACATAATCGCGGTCCTGAATCGTGGTGATGACCGACGCATAGGTTGACGGGCGGCCGATGCCCAGCTCTTCCATGCGTTTGACCAGAGTTGCCTCGGTGAAACGGGGCGGGGGCTGGGTGAAATGCTGCTCGGGGGTGACAGATTTTTTGTCAACCGCGTCGCCCTCGGCAACCTGCGGCAGGCGCTTGTCGTCGTCATCCACCACCGCATCATCGCGGCCCTCTTCATAGACCTTCATGAAGCCGTCAAACAACACCACCTGACCGGTGGCGCGCAACACGACCTGCCCGTCATCACTGCCCACATCAACCGAGGTGCGCTCAAGACGGGCCTGTTCCATCTGGCTGGCCAGTGTGCGTTTCCAGATCAGGTCATACAGCTTGCGCTGATCCGCCTCCAGCCGCGCCAGCTTGCCTGCATCCACAGACATATCGGTCGGGCGGATACATTCGTGGGCCTCCTGGGCATTCTTGGCCTTGTTCTTGTAGATACGCGGTTTGGCAGGGACGTATTCCTTGCCATAACGGGTTTCGATTTCGGCGCGGGCGGCGGT
>WGBJ01000344.1 GCA_015494385.1 Marinosulfonomonas sp. | reverse complement strand
TGTCTATGATCCGGACGGGTTGGCGCAGGAGCTGATGAACCGCGAAACGCTGGTCACATGTCCTGTAACCGTGCCCCATTGGGAGGCCGAACTAAAGGGTTTGATCGAGCGTCATCTGGCCGAAACCGGCAGCCGCAAAGCGCGTGATATTCTGCATCACTGGGACAAGTCGCTAACACGTTTTGTGCAGGTTTGCCCGAAGGAAATGCTGAACAATCTGCCGCACCCGCTGGGAATTGAAGAAGGACAGGAGACGGCCTAGGGCCCTTCTGACGGCCTGTTTTTCATAAACAAAGCCCATCTTTGCCAAAGCGCAAAGGTGGGCTTTGACTTGGAAGCGGGAGTTGGAATTTGCACGGTGTAATCATTCGGTGCAATTTGGAGGCAGGTTTAATTCAACATCGTGATGGCGCCCTAAAGGCATGATGGGTTGCCGAAAGGTGTTTCCGTAAAACACGCAATTTTTAGCTGGCTTTGAAATGATGCGGATGGGTACTTGAGTGCTGGTGAGATCTCAAATTCTGAAGCTTTGGTGTAGCCTCGTTCGCGCGTGGAATGCCGTGTATAACGGCAAATTGGTGGCCTTGCCTTGCAAGTAAAGTGGCTTTAAGGCAAAGAAATTATTTAACAAAAACAATATCTAAGGGGAGAACCTCTATGGGTGGTATGGAATCCATTACTTGTTTTAAAGCTGGATGTGGACTGAGATATATCAGACGCAATTAGAAAGATTTGATATTGGAGTGGTGAGATGAGAGTACTTATTAAAGCAGTTACTGTGGTCGTCTATACCGGCATCGCCGTGTCGGGAATTTCCGGATTTGCAATGGCACAAGAGCGTGAAGACGCCGCCAAATGCCTTATTGATCGGGTTGCGCCTGAGTGCCGCAAGGGGCAAGGGGGAGGGCAGAAACCTGTTACACAGTTTGATCCGGCGTCTGCCGGGGAAAGAGAGCGGGAAAAAACCGAAGCCCTGTTTGGAAATAACAACACCCCGGTTACACGGCTTGAACCTGCTCCGATTTCAAAGGCCGAACGGGAAAGGCAAGCCGAAATTCGGTCAACAATCTACTCAAACGAAAGCGACGATGAAGGTTCATCCCCAGGATCCATTCCAGATATATCCATTTCCGATATAACTATTTCCGAAGATGATGATTTTGCCGAAGAAACCAAAAGGATCAAAGAGGCCATACAGGCCATGCAATAGCAGGGTCCGAAAATCCGGATAGTGAATGCTGCCGGTAAAATCCAGGCCAGACAGACAGAAAGCCCCTGCCATTTGGCGGGGGCTATTTCGTTAGCAACAGCCACAGGGCGACCCCCGCAAGGCAAATTGCAAAACCTGCGTTGATGCGGTGGGCGGCGGCGGGGCTGTTAAACAGGCGGGACAGGGTTTGTCCGGCAAAGGTCCAGACCAGAAAGGCAAGCATGTTGTTGGCTGTGAACAGGGTGGCGGTAAGGGCCGTTTCTGACAGTGTGTCGCCGGGGAATTGGGTGAACAGCAGCGCCATGATCAGATAGCCTTTGGGGTTCAACAGCAGCAAAATTGCCCCGTCCAATGCTGTTGCAGGACGGGCATCGGCGGGGGATTGCGGGCTGTGACTGCGGTAGAGCTTGAAGGCCAGCCATAGCAGGTAAACCGCACCGAGGGTCTGGATCAGGGTAAAACTGTGGCTGGTTGGGTCCAAAGCAACAGTAACCCCCGCACCAATGGCAAAGCTGACGATCAGGGTTGCGGCGTGATAGCCAAGAGTGGCGGGTAGGGAGGCAGCCACGCCATAACGGGCACCGAGGGCGGCAAAGAACATGTTGCCGGGGCCGGGGCTGTAGGCGAGTGGAAACAGGAACAAAAGCAATAGCGGGATTTGGTCGGGTGTCATGCGGGTCTCCTTTTTCCACATAGGAAATAGGAAAGGCGGCGGGGGCCAGCGACCCGAAAGATGCGCATTGTTCCGCTAGAGCATGTTGCACCTGATCAGATTGGATGCGCTCTAATCAAACGTTCCCGTTACACGCCCCAGCAACATAAAGGCCCGCGCGGTGCGGGTGTTGGACAGGGCAACGATATCCTGATCCGAGGCGCTGGGTTCGAATTCGACAAAGGTTTTATCGAATTGCCGCAGGAAATGATGCACGACATCGCGGAAAATCGGGTCCTGACGCATCCGCCCCGTGGCAAGCGCAAGGCTGGAGCGGTCACGGATCCCCCCAAGCGGGGCAATGCTGCGACCGCGTTCGCCTTTGGCAAAACTGCGCCAGATTTCGGGGCGCGAATGTTCCGGCTTCAGGTCATCCATATAGATGCCATCCTGTGACAGCATGGTCAAAATATCCTGTGCCGACTGGATCAGACGGGCAACGTGTCGGTCCTTCAGGGCGCGGCGCAGGGCGGCAAACCCATCACGGTCGTCCGGATCGTCCGGGAAGTTCAACGCGCGGATAAAGTCGCTGACACTGATTGGTGGCTCCAGCTCCTCGGCTGTGGTTCCCAATGCAAGGCTGGTTTGTTCATCCTCGTCTTGTGCTGTGCCGTTAGGGATTGCGGGTTTGTCCGAGGGCGGCTCAAGCGGTTTTTCACGGGCCGAGGTAAAGGTGGCAATCGCCGATTCCGTCTGTTTGGCGGTGGCGGCGATTTCTTCCAGTTTCTTTTCGACCGACGGCTGGAACCCCGTATGCCCGGCATGGGTTTGTTCCAGATAGGTGTGGCGCATGGCGTCGATCGAGGCCTGAAGCCGCGATGATTCCTCGCGCATCACGCGGGCCGAACGTGTTGCAAGCGCGCCGACCCAGATCACCGCGATGGGCAGGAAAATTGCCAGAAATTTCATCACGAAAACCACAGGGTCCACAGTGACGCCGGTTTCGCCTTTGGGGGCGAAGGTAAAGAACAATACAACCCCGGCAATCCATAGCACCGACAGCACAATCGCAATGATCTCGGCCGAGGTAATACCACCCCGCCCGCGACTATTGAAAATGCCCAGATCAATGGGCTTGTCGTCGGTGTTCTGGTTCATTTGCCCGGACAGCCCCCCTTTTTAACTGTTATTTAAAGGCAATATTCAGAATTTCGTAGCTTTTTTCCCCACCCGGCGTTTTCACCTCGACGCTGTCGCCTTCTTCCTTGCCGATCAGGGCACGGGAGAGGGGCGATTTCAGGTTCAGTAATCCCTTTTCGATATTCGCCTCCGGCTCGCCCACGATCTGATAGGTTTTTTCCTCGTCCGTATCCTCGTCAACCAGTGTAACAGTGGCGCCGAATTTGATGGTGCCGGACAAGGTGGCAGGGTCGATCACATCGGCCAGCGACAGGATCGCCTCAAGCTCTTTTACGCGGCCTTCGATAAAGCTCTGTTTTTCGCGGGCGGCGTGGTATTCGGCGTTTTCCGACAGGTCGCCATGTTCGCGCGCCTCGGCGATCGCGCGGATCACGGCGGGGCGTTCCTCGGACTTGAGGATTTTCAGTTCTTTATCAAGCGCGTCAAAGCCCGCGCGGGTCAGGGGTATTTTTTCCATTTTACTCTTTAGCTGCTTTAGGCGCCGATCGGGCGCTAATTATGGCCGTTTATGCAAAGAAACCGACCACGGGGTCGATTGCAAGCAAAATGCTCCGGTTGGCCGAGGCCGGGATGCGAATTGACTTTGACGGGTATTATAAGCTACCGCAATATGACAGAACAACAGAATAAACGACAGTCGATAAAAGGCTTGAGCAGCAAGTGCGTATATATTTTTGGTTTTCGGCTGTCTATCTGGGTTTCGCCCTGATTGTTGCGCTGGTTTTCATGAACGACGTCACAATCGTTTGGGGGATGATCGGCGGTTCCGCGGATTTGCTGCTGACTTTGGCAAAGTTGTTTGTGATGGTGATTGGCATCGGAACTGCTGTGTTGCTGCTTGTCGTTGACCGCAAAACCCTGCTGGCACGTCTGACACCGTTTATCT
>WGBJ01000343.1 GCA_015494385.1 Marinosulfonomonas sp. | reverse complement strand
GTCACCGAAAACCCCGTGCGCCTGACCAAATCGGTAAAGGATTCGCTGACCTATGTGTCCTGCGGCGGGGCCGAGGCCTATATCTGGCCGGGCGGCGGCATTACCGTGATGGTGGATGTGATGGAAATGCCGACGGGGTCCTTCGGCTATGTCCCCACACCAGCTTTGGTCGCGCCGATCGAATTCACCCTGCGCAAATCCGATTACGCGGCACTGGGTGGGCATATGGAGGAAATCCGCAACACCGCCGATGTGCTACACGCCGACAACCGCACCCTAAGCCACAACCAAAGCCAGCCACATCCGCATGACCACCGGCATTACCGCTGGAAGGACAGATCATGACGGGGGTGCAGGCAGGGATGCTGTCCGGCAACCGGCTGCATCTGCAGCACGGGCCGATTGATCTGGTGATCGGTGCGGACGGGAACCGCGCGCTTGCCTTTGATGCCGCGCGCAACCGCTTTGACACGATTTTAGCTGAATTAGTGACTGAATTGGACGATTTGCGCCAACCCCTTCACCCCGACTCACCCACGCCCGCTGGCGCGGTTGCCAAACGAATGCACAATGCCGCCCTACCGTTCTGTGAAACCTTCCTTACCCGCATGGCCGCTGTCGCCGGTGCCGTGGCGGACGAGGTGTTGCAGGCCATGACCAGTGCCACCCCCCTGCGCCGCGCCTATGTAAACAACGGCGGCGATATTGCCCTGCATCTGGCCAAGGGCGAACGCTTCACCATGGCAATGGCGGGGCTGGATAGCGGTGATCTGGGGCGGATCGAGATTAACCACGATGACGGGATCGGCGGCATCGCCACCAGCGGTCAAGGTGGGCGCAGCCTGTCGTTTGGTATTGCGGAATCAGTCTCTATTCTTGCCAAAAACGCCGCTATGGCCGATGTGGCCGCCACGCTGGTTGCCAATGCAGTGGACCTGCCGAACCACCCTGCCATCCATCGCGCGCCCGCCCATGATCTGCGTGACGATACCGATCTGGGTGGCCGTCTGGTTGTCACCCGCTGCGATCCGTTAAGCGCAGCCGACATAAAAACCGCGCTGGACAACGGCACCCGCATTGCCCGCACCATGCTGGCCCGAAAACAAATCCACGCGGCTGCCTTGTTCCTTCAGGGTCAAAACCGCACTCTTGGCCACCAATTCACACCCCAACACAGGACCATTGCCCATGCCTGACGTTATCCTGCGAAAAACCGTTTCCGCCGTCGAGGAAATCTATCACGAAGGCGGCCCTGTCGCCGAAACTCCGCACCGGCGCGGCTCGGTTCTGGCGATCATCCGCAACCCGTTTGCAAACCGGTACGAGCCGGACATTCAGGGCTTTATCGACGATCTGCGCCCGCTGGGCCTGCAAATGGCGCAAAAGCTGGTGGACCTGCTGGGCGGACCGGACCAGATCGAAGGCTACGGCAAAGGCGCGCTGATTGGCGAAGGTGGCGAGCTGGAACACGGCGCACTTTGGCACGCGCCCGGCGGCTATGCCATGCGCGAACTGCTGCCGGTTTGCAACGCCATCGTGCCGTCGACCAAAAAGGTGGGCGGCGTTGGCGCACGGCTGGATGTGCCGATCACCCATATCAACGCCGCCTATGTGCGCAGCCATTTCGATTCGATGGAGGTTGGCTGTAACGACGCCCCGCGCGCCGACGAAATGGCGCTGGCGCTGGTGATGACAACAGGGCCGCGAATCCACAGCCGTTCCGGCGGCTTGGAAGCGGCGGATATTATTGGAAAGGATGGTTTAAGATGAGTGCAAAGATACGCAAAATCGCCGTGTTTATCGAGGAAACCCACCGCGAGATGGAACGTGAAATCACGCCCCCCACCCGCAAGGCCGTGGCCGTAGCCGTGATCGAAAACCCCTTTGCCGGTGAATATCACGAGGATCTGACCCCGCTGATGGACATTGGCGCAGAGCTGGGCGAATTGCTGGGCAACCGTTGTGTTCAGGCGCTGGGGATCAAGCCCGAACAGGCCGAAAGCTATGGCAAATCCGCGATGGTCGGCGAGGCGGGCGAACTGGAACATGCCGCCGCGATCCTGCATCCGAAACTTGGCGCACCTTTGCGCAAGGCGGTGGAAAAGGGGGCGGCACTGGTAGCGTCGTCAAAGAAAATGGGCAGCCCCGGTCAGGTGTTGGACGTTCCGCTGGGCCACAAGGACGCCGCCTATGTCCGCAGCCATTTTGACGGCATCGAAGTGCGCCTGAACGACGCCCCGCGGGCGCGTGAAATCATGGTCGCCGTGGCCGTCACCGACAGCGGCAGACCCCTGCCGCGCGTGGGTGGTCTGGAAGCCAAGGACGCGGTTGGCAAAGACGGCCTGAAGTAGCCAGTTTCGCCTGTCATTGTGATGCTGCGCAAAACCCTTTATTGTTGGTGTTGCATTGATTAAAGCGAGCGCATTATGGCAGACGAAACAGAAAATCGGGACGAATACAGGCTGGACGATCAGGCCGGTTACATCATGCGTCTGGCCAGCCAGCGCCACGCAGGGATATTCCAGTCGCTGGCACCCGCAGGGCTGACCCCGACCCAGTTTTCCACCCTGATACGCCTGCACGAGCAAGGGGAATGTTCGCAAAATCGCCTTGGGCGGCTGGCGTCAATGGATGTGGCAACGATCAAGGGCGTAGTGGACCGGTTGCTTCGCAAAGGGTTGGTCGTTTCCAAACCCGATCCGAACGACAAACGCCGTATGCTGATTTCCCTGTCGGAAAAGGGCGCGGCACTGATCCCGTCACTACATGAAACAGGTCATGAGATTACAGCAGAAACGTTAAAGCCCTTGAGCAGTTCGGAACAGCGCAGCCTGTTGAAATTACTTCGAAAACTGACCTAAAGAACAACCTCTGGGATCCGCGTGGCCGGTGGCGTATTGCGGCTGCGATGGCTGGTGACAACCCCGTCAATGATGGTCATGCCGATACCGGGCAGGTTGCCCAGCTCCACCGATTCCAGAATGTTTTTCCCCGGTGCATGTTGCGCCTGATCCATCAGCACGAAATCGGCGGCATAGCCAACCTCGATCAGCCCTGTATCCAGTTCCCGCTGCCGAGATGTGTTGCCATTGGCAAAGCAAAAGGCGATCTCGGCGGGGATGTCGCCAAGGCTGGACAGCATCGCCACCATGCGCAAAATCCCCAGTGGCTGCACCCCCGATCCGGCGGGGCCATCGGTGCCCAGAATGATCCGGTCCATCTGTTTCAATTCCCGCGCCGTGTTCAGCGTCAGCATCGCGGCACGCTGGTTGCCGTTGTGGACAATTTCCAGCCCCGCAGTGCAGCTTTCGCACAGGCACATGATCTGGTCATCCGGCAGCGCGGAATGGCCGCCGTTGATATGGCCAATCACATCGGTGCCGGTTTCCAGCACCATATCGGCGTCAATCAGGCTGGAGCCGGGCACCGAAGGACCGCCCGTGTGGATCGTGCTTTGGATGCCGTATTTACGTGCCCAATCGACCATCTGGCGGGCGGTTTTACCGTCTTTGACGGTGCCCAAACCCACCTCGCCCAACAGCTTGACGCCTGCATCGGCCAGATCCTTGAAATCGGCCTCGACCATGCCTTCCTCAAGGATCGGCGCACCGGCCAGAACCTTCATCCCCGAGGGGCGGAAATTTTCGTACCAGCGTTGCGAGGCAATCGCCAAAGCCTTGAGCCCCACCACATCCTTGGGCCGTCCGGGCAGATGCACTTCGCCCGCTGAAATCATCGTGGTAACGCCGCCGTGCAAGGTGCTGTCGATCCAGTTGATCTGTTGCTGACGCGGGGTGTAATCGCCGATCACGGGATGCACATGGCTGTCGATCAGACCGGGGGCCAATGTCACCCCATGGGCATTGATCACCGAGGTCGCGCCCTCGCCATCCATGTCCTTTTCATAGCCGATGGCACTGATCTTGCCATCAACGGCAATCAGGCAATCCGCCTCCAGAATGGGTGCTTCCATCTTGCCGGACAAAAGCAGCCCGATGTTCCGAATAACAAGTTTCTGAGACATGGCATCGCTCCCCGTTGTTTTCGTTAGTATACGAACGGGGAAAACAATGCGTCAAGCGCGGGGTTGTCCGGTAGGTCTGTTAAGCGGCGTGAACCAGTGTGCTTTCGATATCGCGCCGGATCTGCAACAAAAGGGTCAGAGCATCATCGGCACCGGTTTCCGATTGTTCGTGCTGCATCAAGATCAGCATATCCTGCGCATCATAAACGCTGGAAATCACATCCGAGAGCGCCGGGCTTGACCCGTCTTCCAGAACGCCGGGCAGCATTGCGATGGCTTCTTCACAAACCTGCAACGCCTGATCATCATCCCAAGGTTCGGGATGGTCCAGAGAGGCAACCAGATCACGTTCATAGACAGTCAGAATTGCCAAGGCTTCTTCCAGCACGATCTTGTCTTTATCCGCAGCATCAGGTGCCTTTTGAACGGGTTTTTCCGTGTTGGATGAACCGACAACTTCCAGTTTTGGTGGCGGCGCTGCCCGTGGGCGTTCCGGCTCAACCGGTGTCGGCGCAGGCGGAACTTCGGTCATACGAGGGGGAGGAGGAGCGGTACGTTCAGGTTCCGGCGCCTCTGCCTTGGCAGGGGGTTCTTCCACCACCGGCTCACGAGCTGGCGGTGCTGTTTCGACCACGGTTTCCGGTTCCGCGAAATCGCTTTCGTCACAATACCGCGCCAGTATCTGTTCTGCATTGTCGGTGACAGCGCGCTGCGCTTCCTCGATCTGAGCCTTGATTGCGGAAATCAGACCGGTTGCGCCGCTGGATTTGAACAGGTTCAGATTAAGATTGCGACCATTGCCGCGCGCTTCCAATGCCAGACGGGCCGAAATCGGCAGGATTCGCAGAAATTCATCACCACAACACCGCGACAAGGCAGCAAGGCGCGTGTTGATTTCGGCCTGACCCATCAGTTGATCGGTCTTGGTCAGCAACAAGAAGCCGTGATCCTTAAGGCGGTCAGGCACAACATCCCAGATATCCTGTTCGTCTGCGGTGAAATCGGTTGTACACCAGATAACCACATCGGCCTGCTTGCATGCCCAGGAAACAGCCTTTTGTTTCTGCTCGGGAACATCCGGGGCGACAACTTCCATAACGCTGATCTTGGCCAGAGCGGGTAAATTCGCCTGAACCGTCACAAAGGCAGGTTTCAGACTGGCGCAGGCATCAAAATCAATGCCGCCAATGATTTTCTTTGACCCGTCGGGCAAAGTGCAGAGCATTTTTGGCTCTATACCATATTCCCATTTGGCCGTCGGGATACCGTCAATTCCGTCGGGAACCATATTCTGGCCCAAGAGCAAATTCAGAACAGAAGTTTTTCCAACACCGGAATTCCCCAGCAGAACAATCCGCAGGGGCGCATCGAAACCCTTCAGGACATTCATTGCAGGTTTGGCAACACCTTCCGGCAAAAGACCTGCCGAAATTGCATATTCAAGTTTTTCCCGGGCGGATTTCTTTGACATCTATTCCATCACTTTCCGGTATTTACGGCCCGGATTTGGTCGGGTTCGTAAACGTGGCTTCCATTTCCGTCGTTCGCAGCCTTTGCCATTGTCTGGCGACGTGCCCGTTCGGACGCAGGCGTAGCCGTTGCGTCATTCACTTTGATCACACTAAAGGCGATGTTGTCCTGATCAGGATCGTCCAGTTTTCCCAGCTCGTTTAGCAGAATTTCGGCAATTTCAGAGGCGCTTTTACGGCGGTTTTTATTCAAAACCTTCTCGATCTGGGCGTCAGTCAGGAATTGCAACCCGTCGGACGAGCAAACAATAATATCCCCTTCGCTCAACTCGACTGGCTGTTCGGGGCAATCCACTTTGGGAATCCGTTCGCCCATCACAACAGAAGTCAGGCAATTGCGGTCTGGATGGTCCAGCGCGGCATCTGCTTCCAGCAGGCCGGATTTCACCATCAGGTCGATCTGGGGGGCCATTGAATGATCTTCGTTCAACTGCTTCATCTTGCCCTGACGGAACAGATACAGCGGGGAATCCCCGACAGACAGCCAATACAGACGGTTTTCCATGATAACCGGAACCACCAGCGTCGCACCCATGCCTTCGGCTTCGGGGTGGTGGGCCACATGTGTCGAAATACTGTCATTCGCCATATTGGCGATTTCACGCAAAATGGCCGGGGCCTCGGCCTCGAATGCGTCTGTATCCGCCAGCTGGAATTTCAGTTCGCCAAAGACTTCGGTAAGGACAAGTTTACTTGATACATCACCGGCAGCGTGACCACCCATACCATCGGCCAGCACAATGAAACCGGTATCCGAACCGATTGGAAAGTCGCTGACAATGGCATCTTCCTGATAGTCACGTGCGCCCTTGCTTATCGCGCAGGCAACATCAAAACGCGATTCACGCGATCGCCACATCTTCGTCCCCTTCAGTGGTGGTTTCCCAGTTGAATTCAGGGCTACAGAATGTCTTTAGACGCAATGTGGTTTCACCAATCAAGATTTCGTCGCCATCCTTGACTTGCTCGGTGGTAAGAACCGGCTTGCCGTTCAGGCGGACAATATTCGATTTCCCGCCATGACCCAGATAGAACAGGTGTTCAGCCGGATCATAGGCAATCGCGGCATGGTTATCACGCGAAATGGCCATATCGCCGAAATCAAGCGGGATGGTTTGATCCAGACCACGACCGATTTTCGTCATGCCGGTAAACAGGGGGAAGCTGGCACCAACACCCGGACCGGCAACAACAACCAGCCAGCCTGTCGGGTTCATCGACATGATGGTCTGGGAAACAGCAACGGGTTGTTCAGCTTCGTCAAACGGGTTGGCAACCGAAGCTTCTTGCGGCTGAAAGCCCAGAATACGGGTTTTGTTACGCGCCGGGCGACGGGTGCGGCGTTTGGGTTCGAAAGCAGGCTCTTCCGGGGCCGCAAGCGGCACTTCCGGTGTTTCCGCCGCGTCATCGTTGATATCCCAGATATTAACGGCAGCCTCTTCAGTTTCTTCGGCAGCATCTATAACAGATTGCAATTCCGGAAAATTCTCCAGCGATACGGCCATATCGTCATCGATATTGGAAACGGCTTCGCCCAGATCGTCCTGTGCGTCCACCCGCAGATCTTCCTGATCCGAATGATGCTTTCCAAACAGCTTTCCAAGTAGTCCCATGCTCTTTACTTTCCTTACAAAAACCAAAAACGGCTTAGTTGTTGTCAGTCTAGTTGAATAGGCGCGATCCACTTCTTCCCGCCCCGATCAATAATGAAATTCAGCTTTTTGTAGCCCTTGTTGATTTCTCTCAACAAAAGTTCGTCCAAGGATAAATCGACACCTATTTTTTCACCGGTATCCAGATATGTCAGAAGAATATCGTCTGCCTTGATGCTGTTCGCAGTCTTTTGTGAAGTGATCGCAACCGGCCGCGTTGTGCCATCCTGCATTTCACGCATCTGCAGTTCCAGACCGGCCGGAAGCACAACACCCGAAAGAACATCCAGCGTCGCTGATTGCTGCATATCGCTTCCGTCGATATTGAAAACCACCTGAACCGAGTCCAGATCGCCCAGATTTTCCAAATTCCGCAGGGTTGGATTGATCTGTGCAAAAGAGTCAATCGGCACACCGTTTACCGCTGTAATCTCCTGCCCGACCCGGGCCCAGTCCGGCGCATTATTGCCCAGTTTGGCAATAACACCTGGTTGGTCCACTCTCTCGGAGAAGGGCAAATATGCAGATGCAACAGGCAAGAAGCCCAATGTTCCCACAGTTTCGACATTGGAAGGTTCGATCGTTTTTTCTGCAACAACAGCGGTTTCAATCGCTGCCAGGGCTGTTTCCACAGGTGTTCCTGCATCAATAGTCGTCGCCAAATTGGCCACGACAACCTCGGTGGCATCTTCAACAGGTGTGTCAGCTACAACGTCTGCGACAACTGCCGTGGTGTCTTCAACAGGTGTATCCGCCACAACGTCGGCAACAACCTCGGTGGTGTCCTCAACAGGAGTGTCCGCCACAACGTCGGCGACAACCTCGGTGGTGTCCTCAACAGGAGTGTCCGCCACAACATCGGCAACAACCTCGGTGGTGTCTTCAACCGGCGTGTCAGCTACAACGTCGGCGACAACTGCGGTGGCATCTTCAACGGGCGTGTCCGCCACAACGTCGGCAACAACCGCAGTGGTATCTTCAACAGGTGTATCTGCCACAACATCGGCAACAACCTCGGTGGTATCTTCAACAGGCGTGTCAGCTACAACGTCGGCGACAACTGCAGTGGTGTCTTCAACAGGTGTATCCGCTACAACGTCGGTAACAACCGCAGTGGTGTCCTCGACAGGCGTGTCCGTCACAATGTCGGCGACAACTGCAGTGGTATCTTCAACAGGAGTGTCCGCCACAACATCGGCGACAACCTCAGTGGTGTCCTCAACAGGAGTGTCCGCCACAATGTCAGCGACAACC
>WGBJ01000342.1 GCA_015494385.1 Marinosulfonomonas sp. | reverse complement strand
GTGAAGAAGCATTCGCCAAGGTGAACCCGCTGTTTGATGTGATGGGCCAAAAGGCCGTGCATTGCGGTGATTCCGGCGCAGGACAATCGGCGAAAATCTGTAACAACATGATCCTTGGCGTCACCATGATCGCCACCTGCGAAGCCTTTGCACTGGCCGACAAACTGGGGCTGGACCGTCAGAAAATGTTCGACGTGGTCAGCACCTCATCCGGCTATAGCTGGACCATGAATGCCTATTGCCCCGCCCCCGGTGTCGGCCCGACCTCGCCCGCCGATAATGACTATCAGCCGGGCTTTGCCGCTGAACTGATGCTGAAAGATTTGCGTCTGTCACAACAGGCCGCCGAAGCGGTGGACGCCGACACGCCGATGGGGCATTCTGCAACGGATCTGTATGCACAGTTCGTTGAACAGGAAGGCGGAAAAGGAATGGACTTTAGCGCAATGCTCCCTCGTTTTGAAAAACGCCATCGCGGGTGATGGGCTGGGTTTCCGAGGCGCCTGACCTTGCCGGTCTGGACGCCGAAACCACCACCCGTTTGAACACGCTAACACCAATGGATGTCCCCAAAGGGGCCATCCTGTTTTCCCCCGGCGATTCCGTTAAAGGCTATGTCGTGGTGCTGTCGGGCAAGGTTAATGTGTCGCTGACCGGATCAACGGGGCGCGAAATGTTGCTATATGCCGTGGCGCCCGGACAATCCTGCATCCAAAGCACTTTGGGCCTGTTGGGCGGCGATGATTACACCGCCGAGGCCGTAGCCGAATGTGATAGCCGATTGGTTCTGCTGCCACGCGCGATGTTCATGGATTTGCTTGATTCCTCGCAGACATTCCGCGCTTTGGTGTTCACCGCCTTTGCCGGACGGATGCAAACCATGATGCAACTGCTTGAAAAGGTTGCCTTTCAACGGGTTGAATGCCGCCTTGCCGCCTATCTGTTGGCGCAAGCGGGCGCAGATGATACCCTTGACGTAACCCAGCAGGATCTGGCCACAGCCGTGGGCAGCGCCCGCGAAGTGATCTCACGCAGGCTGGATGCGTGGTCGCGGCGGGGCTGGGTGAAAACAGGGCGCGGGACGGTGAAAATCATTGATCCCGATGCCCTGAAAACGCTGGCAGACGAACCTGTGTGACCCTGTCACAGACACGGGCGGAAGGAATCGGTTAAACCATCTACAAGAAACGGATTAACCAAGGAGACTTCCTATGCTTAAGAAAAATATCGGCAATCTTGACCGCATCATTCGCTTTATCGTCGGGGCCGCGCTGGTCATCGCCTATTTTGTCATGGACAACGCAAGCCCCTGGCTGCTGGTCGGGATCATCCCGCTGGTCACCAGCCTGATGTCCAGCTGCCCCGCCTACACGCTGCTGGGGCTGAACACCTGTCCGATGAAAAAGCAGGACTAATTACCGCGACCACCACTCGCGTTAGGGTAACAGTTTTGTAATCAGTACGATCCCTGTCACAGATCGCTTCGGTGGTCTTTGGCAGGGTTTTTTATTTGGCCCACACAGTTGATGTTGGCCAGCGCGGGATTGATGACACGCCATCAACGCAAAAGCAGAACCGGCCCGCTTTTGCGCGTATGTGTTTTCTATTTCAGCCCGCAAATATTGCGGATCACATCGGCCTGAAGCTCCACGATCCGCCGGCCCTCCTCAATCGCCTCTTCGCCGCGATACAGTTCCAGTATGGTCAGGTCGTCAAACTCCGCGTTCAACAGAATATGCGGCGGCTCGCCGGCCAGACGCGCCCGCCGGATCTGGTTTTCCATCACATCAATAGCGGCCGTCAGGACAGAAAAATAATTCGGCGTGACCATTTCGTCGGGCGGCTCGGTGGTAATCCCGAATGTTTCCTGCAATTCTTTGGGCAACATGGAGGCAGCCCAAGCGGTCGCCGTGGATCTGGTTTTCGGCTTTTTCCAGATACGCCCGTAAGGTCTGGCATTCGGGTTGACGGCGATGATGATATCCGCCCCCATGGCCCGCGCTGTCGAGACCGGCACCGGATTGGTCAACCCGCCATCCAGCAACCACATATCGCGATGTCGTTTCGGGCTCATCACGCCGGGGATGCTGGTCGAACTGCGCACAGCCGGATAGGTTGGCCCGTCGCGCAACCAAATCTCGCGCCCTGTTTCCATATCGGTAGCAACCGCGCCGAATTTCCGTTCCAGATCTTCGATTTCCCGCGCAATTCCCAGATCAGCCAGCAAGTCCTCGATCCCGCGCGCCTCGACCAACCCGCCAGAACGCAGGCTGATATCCAGCAACCGGACAATGCGGGCCGGCGTCAATGCCCTGACCCATTCCTCAAGCTGGTCCAGCTTACCGTCGGCCCAGGCAACGCCAACCAGAGACCCCATGGAACAGCCTGCAATCAGGTCGGGCTTGACGCCCAATTCCTCTAACCCGCGCAAAACGCCGATATGGCACCATCCCCGCGCACCACCGGCCCCCAGCGCCAGACCAATAACCGGTGGTTTGCTCATTTTGATCCCCTTGCCTGCGGCTTCAGCATGTCTTTCAGATACTGGCCGGTATAGCTGCGTTCAACCTTTGCCACGTCCTCGGGCGTGCCAACGGCAACGATTTCACCGCCCCCGTCCCCGCCTTCGGGGCCGATGTCGATGATCCAGTCGGCGGTTTTCACCACGTCCAGATTGTGTTCGATCACCACCACCGTGTTGCCCTGATCAACCAGCTCGTGCAGCACTTCCAGCAATTTGCGCACATCCTCGAAATGCAGCCCGGTGGTGGGTTCGTCCAGAATATAGAGCGTGCGACCGGTCGAGCGTTTGGCAAGCTCCTTGGACAGTTTCACCCGCTG
>WGBJ01000341.1 GCA_015494385.1 Marinosulfonomonas sp. | reverse complement strand
GTTGCAAGCAATGCGGCCTTGGGGTTCAGGGCGATGGCGGGAAACAGGGCATCGCCGTCATTGGCAATGGCGTTGGCGATCAGGGCGGAAAACGGCACGACTCCGTTGATATACAGTGTAGTGACCAGAATTTGCGGCCCGCAACCGGGGATAAAGCCGATCAGTACACCGATTAGCGGCATGGCAATCGCGACGGTGGAAAACAGGGCGGCCAGATCAAGGCCCGAAAACGCATCCAGATAGGCATAGCCCAGATAGGCGGCCAGCACCCAGAGGGTGATAAAGGCCGTTTCCTCGGTCATGCGGGTCAGGGCGGGGTCTTCGGGATTGGAAATCGCCTGAACGGGGGATACCCACCAGATCAGCAGGATCAGGGCCATGCCGGTCAGGGCGATGATGGTACCGATGGTGGCCATCATGGGCGAAGGGGTGACCTGAAACGCATCCAGAAGTCCCAGACCCAGACCGGGCAGGGCGAGGAGGCCGAACAGAATGTCACGGTGGCGGATATGCGGGATGCTGGGGCCGATGGCGCAGGTGGTGCAGGCGCGTCCGGGGATCTGTTTCTTGTGAAAACGATCAACGATTAGACCGGTGATAATACCGGCTATCAGGGAAAGCGGCATCACCACGGCGGCGGCCATCGGTTTGGTGGCAATCAGCAGAAAGGCGGCATCGCCCATGGTGCCGGTCAGCGCGGCCACCAATGCGCCCAGTGTTACATTGCCTGATGAATAAGCCGAGGTGACAATAATTGCCCCCGCACAGCCGGGCGACATGCCCAGCAGGGTGGCGATCGGGATTTGCAGGCGGGTCTGGCGGCGCAGGAAATCGCCCAGATTGACGTTGAACAGTTTTTCGCTGCCGTAGACCAGCATCAGCGTGGCGGCTACAAACACCGACACACCGACAAAGGCGTCATGCATCATGCTGCGTGTGACTTGCCCCAGTTCACCGGGCCAAAGCGCCAGAATAACCAATGTCAGAACAATCACAGTGCGCAGGTTTTTCAGGGGGTTCAGCCGCAACAGCAGCGCATAAGGGCTGCGCGAGGGTAGGCCAAGTTTTGCGGTCTGGGTGGTCATAACAGGTGTTCCGACTCTATTCCTGACAATATCCCTATGGATAATGAGAATGACTTGCAAGAATTTTCGAGTGAAACAGTCGGGTATAATGTCGCAGATAAGGCTTGCACTGAATTGCGCAGGGCGGAATAACAAAAGTGCGACATCTTTTTTTCAGGATAAGGAGCGGGCGCGTGGCACTATCGGAACCCCTTGATGGCGAGGCGCGGGTCAATCTGATCCGGCAGGTCTTTGCTGCAATGCCGCATTTTCAGGCGCTGGGCATGGAGCTGGGCAAGATCGCCGGTGGCAAGGCCGAAATCTCGATGGCCTATGACGAACGCTTTATCGGTGATCCGGAAACCGGCGTGATTTCCGGCGGCGCGGTTTCGGCGCTGATGGACACCACCAGCGGGGCGGCGGTGATGTGCCATCCGACCGGCACCATGGGCACGGCAACGCTGGATTTGCGTATTGACTATATGCGCCCCGCAACTCCGGGCCAGCGGATCACGGCCCATGCCGAATGTTACCATGTGACCCGTACGGTGGCCTTTGTGCGCGCCACCGCCACGGACGAGGACACATCCCGCCCCGTGGCTACGGCCACCGGCACCTTTACCATCCAGCGCGAAGAGGGGGGCAAGAAATGACCCGAGGACGTCCCGAACCCGTGCAAGTGATCAAACAGCGGCGCGATGCGGCGCTGACCTCGTTGGTTGACGGTGTGCCCTATGCGAAATTTCTGGGGATCAGTTTTGACCGGCGCGGGGATGAATTGACAGCCGTTCTGCCGTTTGACGAAAAACTGATCGGTAACCAGATGTTGCCTGCCATCCACGGCGGGGTGACCGCCGCCTTTCTGGAAATCACGGCGGTGATCGGCCTGAGCTGGCAAATGCTGTGGAATGACATCGAAAGCGGGGATGCGGGCGGGGATATGACCCTGCCACGGATGCCCAAGACGATTGATTTCACCATTGATTACCTGCGCAGCGGTTTGCCGCGCGATGCCTATGCGCGGGCGCGGGTGAACCGTTCCGGCAGACGCTATGCCTCGGTGCATGTCGAGGGGTGGCAGGACAACCGCCAGCGCCTGTTTGCACAGGCCACGGGGCATTTCCTGATGCCGCAGCGGGATGAGTGACACCCAAACAGGCGCGCTGACCCATTCCCGCGTTCTGAAAATTGCCTTTCCGATTGTGCTGTCCAACGCCACGGTGCCTATTCTGGGCGCGGTGGATACCGGCGTGGTCGGGCAGTTGGGGCAGGCCGCCCCGATTGGTGCGGTGGGGATCGGCGCGGTCATTCTGGGTGCGATTTACTGGATGTTCGGGTTCTTGCGCATGGGCACCACCGGAATGGCGGCACAAGCACTGGGCGCGGGGGATCGCAACGAAGCGGTGGCGCTATTGGTGCGCGCTTTGTTGATCGGATTTGCGGCGGGCCTTGGAATTATCATCCTGCAGGTGCCGCTAATGTGGGCGGCGTTTCAGGTGTCGCCTGCCTCAAGCGAAGTCGAGGGGATGGCGCGGGACTATATGCAAATCCGTATCTGGTCAGCCCCTGCTGCTGTGGCGTTATACGGCATCAGCGGCTGGTTGATTGCCAAGGAGCGAACCCGTTCGGTGCTGGTGCTGCAATTCTGGGTGAACGGGGTGAACATCGGACTGGACCTGTGGTTTGTGCTGGGCCTTGGCTGGGGTGTGCAGGGCGTGGCGATTGCGACTTTTTTGGCAGAATGGAGCGGGCTGGTGCTGGGTCTTTGGCTGTGCCGCAGCGCTTTTGTTGGCGCGATCTGGCGTGATTGGGCGCGGATATTCGACTTTGCCAGATTGAAGCAGATGGCGGTGGTGAACACCGACATTATGCTGCGTTCAGTGCTGTTGCAGGTCATTTTCATATCATTTCTGTTCTTTGGTGCAGATTTTGGTGATGTGCAATTGGCCGCTAATCAAGTATTGCTGCAGTTCTTGTTCATCACTGCCTATGCGTTGGACGGCTTTGCGATATCTGCTGAAACGCTGGTGGGGCAAGCGTTGGGGGCAGGCAATCACACAGCATTGCGTCGGAGCGCATCCCTGACCAGTTTCTGGGGGCTGGTTACGGTCATTATCCTGTCACTGGTGTTCTGGGCCTTCGGGGGTGCCATCATAGATTTGATGACAACCGCGCCGGATGTAAGGGCCGAGGCCCGCGTGTATCTGGTCTATATGATTGTGGCCCCTGTTCTGGGAGTTGCATCGTGGATGCTGGATGGCATTTTCATCGGTGCCACCCGGACCCGCGATATGCGCAATATGATGGCGCTGTCGTTCATCGTTTATGCTGTGTCGATCGCGGTGTTGGTGCCGCTGTTCGGAAACCACGGGCTGTGGTTGTCTTTGCTGATCTCCTTTGTC
>WGBJ01000340.1 GCA_015494385.1 Marinosulfonomonas sp. | reverse complement strand
GTATACCATTTGGTTAAAAACATCTAACGGTTTTTAACCGGTTCAGCGATTAAATGCCGAGCCGGTCGCGCAGGGAAAACCACGTCATTGCCAACGTCAGGATCGGGGTTGAAAACATCCGTCCGCCGGGGAATGGCGTCACTGGCACGCGGGACAAAACGTCGAACCGTTCGGATTGACCGGCAATCGCCTCGGCCATGATTTGCCCTGCCAAAGTGGCCAGCGCCACCCCGTGGCCCGAATAACCCGCCGCGGTCAGAACATTGGGCGCAACACGGGCGAAATAGGGCATCCGGCTGGTGGTGATCCCCAATGTGCCGCCCCAGGCGTAGTCGATTTTCACGCCTTTTAGTTGAGGAAACAGCTTCTCCAGCGGTTTTCGCACCTTGGCGGCAATATCGGCGGGGAATTTCACACCGTAGCTTTCGCCGCCGCCAAAAATCAGGCGGCCATCGTCGGACATCCGGTAGTAATTCAGCACAAAATAGCTGTCGTAAATGCAGATTTCCCGCGCCAGCACTTCAGCTGCGCGCGCGCCCAAAGGCTCGGTTGCGACCATGAAGTTGTTGATCGGCATCACGCGGGCGGCGGTTTTGCGGTTCAGATTGCTGGAATAGCCGTTACAGGCCAGCACCACATGATCGGCCACCACACGGCCATGGTCGGTTTGCACCACGGTTTTGTCGCTGGCTGTGCGGCCGGGCTTGATGTTGTGAACATATGATTGCTCGAATATTTTCGCACCGGCAGAAATTGCCCCGCGCGCCAGCCCCAGTGCCAGATTCAAGGGGTGCAAATAGCCGCCATGATTTTCCAGAACCATGCCGTAATACTGGTCGGTCCCGACGATTTCTCCGGTCGCGGATTTATCCAGAAATTGTCCGCCAAACCCGTAGTTTTCGGCCAGATATTCACAATCCCGCCGGCCCGCGTCTGCCTCTTTCTGGCTGAAATAGGCCGAGGCATGGCCGGGTTTGAACCCGGCATCCGGCGCATGTTTGGCAGCCAGATCGCGGGTGAGCGTGATCGATTCTTCGGCAATGTCCCAGAGCATTTTGGCATCCGGTTTGCCAAGCTTCTTTTCAAGGCTGGGCTGGCTCATATTGTGCCCGTGCCCGACCTGCCCGCCATTGCGCCCCGAAGCACCAAAGCCGACGCGTTGGGCCTCGAGCAACACAACGGAATAGCCCTTTTTAGCCAGATGCAGGGCTGTGGACAGACCGGTGTAACCGCCGCCAACCACGCAGACATCGGCGCTGACTTCGCCCTTCAACTCCGGTAACGGGTCCAGCGGGGTGGCGGTGGCCGCATACCAGCTTTCGGGATATTCCCCGCGTTTGTCGTTGGCAAAGATCGGGTTCATACATTCAACAGGAGGTGCTCCCGCTCCCACGGTGAGATGACTTGCAGGAATTCGTTGACCTCGGCCTGTTTCACCATCTGGTAGACGCGGCAAAAACGCGGGCCCAGAACCTCGTGCATGTCGGTGGCGGTTTCAAAAATTTCCAATGCGGAATGCAGGTCGCGCGGGATCGCCTCTTCGCGTTCCGAAGCGTCGCCTTTGACGGAAGCATCGGGGCGTTTGCCTTCGATCAGGCCCAGATAGCCACAGGCAAGCGAGGCGGCGATGCCCAGATAGGGGTTGCAATCCATCCCCGCCAGCCGGTTTTCCACGCGGCGGCTGTTGGGGCCACCCAGCGGGATACGGATACCGGCGGTGCGGTTGTCGCGCGCCCATTCCAGATTGATCGGTGCGGACTGGTCTTTCACATAGCGCCGGTAGCTGTTCACATAGGGGGCCAGCAGCGGGATGACGGATGGCATGTGGTTCTGCATACCGGCGATAAAGTGGAAAAACGCATCGGTTTCGCCGCCCTGGGGGCCGGAGAAGATATTATTGCCCTCTTCATCCAGCACCGAGTGGTGGATGTGCATGGCGGAGCCGGGTTCGCCCTCGATCGGTTTGGCCATGAAGGTGGCAAAACAATCGTGGCGCAGGGCGGCCTCGCGGATCAGGCGTTTGAAGTAGAAGACCTCGTCGGCCAGTTTCACGGGGTCGCCATGTTGCAGGTTGATTTCCACCTGACCGGCGCCGCCTTCCTGGGTAATGCCGTCAATTTCCAGACCCTGCGCTTCGGCAAAATCATAGATGTCGTCGATCACGGGGCCGTATTCATCGACGGCGGACATGGAATAGGCCTGACGGCCCGCCGCGCGGCGGCCGGTGCGGCCCATCGGCGGTTCGATCGGTTTGGTGGGGTCGGTGTTGCGGGCGACCAGATAGAATTCCAGTTCCGGCGCAACCACCGGCGTCCAGCCCTTTTTGCTATAAAGCTCCACTACCCGCCTCAGCACGTTGCGCGGCGAAACCTGAATGGGTTTGCCTTCGCGGTTGGTCAGGTCATGGATGATCTGAAGCGTCCAGTCACCGGTCCACGGCGCGGCGGCGGCGGTGGAAAAGTCGGGTTTCAGGATCATATCGGGTTCGGTATAGCCCTTTTCCTCGCTCTCGGCCGCTTCTGCGTAACCGCCGGTGATCGTCTGATAGAAGATCGAGTTGGGTAGGTAGGACTGTTTGGTCTTGGCGAACTTGGTGGCGGGCATGGCCTTGCCGCGGGCGATGCCGGGCAGGTCCGAGATGATGCACTCCACTTCGTCCAGACGGTGCCCTTCCAGATAGGCACGCGCCGCTTCGGGCAGTTTATCTTTCCAGTCGGCCATTATTTCGCCTTTCGCGGTTGTTTGAAAAAGGCCGCGATTTCGCGGGCCAGTCTTTCGGAATCATTGTCGATCTTGGCGTATTCCAATGCCTGCAGCATCATATCGTCGTCATAGACTTCGGGATTGCGGCGCAGGGTGATATATTCGGAAATCACCGGATTGGAAAACTCGGGATGCGGCTGGATGGTATAGGCGCGGTCGCCGTAGACCAGACCGGCATATTTGCAGAAATCGCTGCTGGCGATGACTTTGGCATCCTCGGGCAGTTCCATCACCTGATCCTGATGCCACGCATTCAGGGCGACATCGCCGTGATCGGAGAATTTATAGTCATGGCGGCCAACCGCCCAGCCCTTGTCGAATTTCTCAACCTTGCCGCCAAGGGCCTGCGCGATCAACTGGTGGCCAAAACAGATGCCGACCATCGGGATGTGTTCGGCATAGGCCTTGCGCACGAAATCCTCCAGCCGGGGGATAAAGGGGTGGTCCTCGTAGGCGCCATGGGGTGAGCCGGACAGCAACCAGCCATCCGCGTCATGCACATCCTTTGGGAAATCCATGTCGACCACATAATAGGTGTCGAAGGTAAAACCGTAGTCGCCAAGCAACTGTTTGAACCATTCGGCGTAATCGCCGTGTTTTTCTGCAACCTGCTTGAGCGCATGGCCGCATATCAGAAGTCCGATTTTCATTAATCACCAGTCGTTGTTTGCCCATTGCTAGCCGAGGGATTGCATTCGGGCAAGGGGGGACGTGGGTTTAGGAGGGCAAGAAATGATTGTTGTCCGGGCGAAAGAACAGAACCACTAAACCGGTTTAATGGAAATGTTATCCGCAAATAACTGTGGGGCCTGTTCGCAATGGCCCTGCCCCAGGGTCAGGACCTATTAATCCTGCACCACTGGTTTGACAGATTTTTGTGCTGACAAGGCACAATGACGCAGGAATAGTGGTTCTATTTCAAGGCATTGTAACGCAGTTCAGCGCGAAAATCCGTCAAATCCGCAGGACGCCGTTTTCCCTTCATCTCAGCGGCGCGTGCCGCTTGTGAACAGAACCACTGTTGACGGCGCGTCCCGAACCGCTGATATTTCGGGAAAACGGCGCCAGTGGCGCAGGATTAATAGGTCCTGACCCTAGACGCTTTCCAGATAAAGCGCTGTTTGCTGCTGCCTGTTCAATTCGGTGATCTTGCCCAGTTCCTGATGTTTGGTCAGCACCATATTGCGGATCAGTTCATCGGGGAAAATGCGCCGGATCATGTCGGATGTCCCGAACATTTCAATCGCTGTGTGCCAGTCGGTCGGGAGTTGCGGCAGATCCTGATCATAGGCGTTGCCGGTGATCGGGGCGGGGGGCATATGGCCGTCCTCGATCCCGACCAATGCGGCGCCCAGCACCACGGCCAGCATCAGATAGGGGTTGATGTCGCCGCCCGCCACGCGGTGTTCAATGCGACGGGCAGCCGGGGCACCGCCGGGGATGCGGATGGCGGCGGTGCGGTTTTCATGCGCCCATGAAATGCCGGTGGGGGCGTGGGCGCCGGGCACCATGCGGGCATAGGAATTGGCGTGCGGGGCAAAGATCAGGGTGCTGTCGGCCATCGCCTCAAGGCAACCGGCAACCGCGTGATGCAATTCGGGGGTGCCGTCTGGTCCGCCATCGTCAAAGATGTTGCGCCCCTCCGCGTCCAGCACCGAAAAATGCACATGCATCCCGTTGCCCGCATCATCGGCAAAGGGTTTGGACATAAAGGTTGCGGCCATTCCGTGTTTGCGGGCCATACCGCGCACCAGAGTTTTGAACAGCCAGGCATCATCGGCGGCTTTCATCGCATCGCCGTGGTTCAGGTTTATTTCAAACTGTCCCGCACCGGATTCCGATATGGCGGCCTGCGCGGGAATGTCCATTGCCTCGGCGGCCTCGTAAAGATCGGTAAAGAAGGCATCAAACGCATCCAGTGCATCCAGCGACAGGATGTCGGCCTTGTGCATCGGTTTGCCGGTCAGGGGCGAATGGGCCGGCGCGATGGTTTCGCCGCTGTCATCCACCAGATAGAATTCCAGTTCGGTTGCGGCCATCACCTGCCAGCCACGGGCGCCATAGCGGTTCAGAACCTCTTGCAGGGCATGGCGCGGATCGCCCAGAAACGGGGTTCCGTCATCATGGTGCAGCACCATCGGGTGCAATTCACTGGCGGTTTGCAGCCACGCCATCGGCACGGGGCCGCGACCAGTGGGGTGCAGGATGCCATCGGCATCACCCGATTCAAACACCAGCGGGCTGTCGGCAATATCCTCGCCCCAGATGTCGACATTCAGCACAGAAAACGGCAGCCGCACCGCGCCCTTGCCCAGCTTTTTGGCATAGGAGGCCGGCACACGTTTGCCACGCATCACCCCGTTCAGGTCAACAGCAGCGACGCGGATGGTTCGGGGATGTTCGGACATGGGGCACCTATCGGATGACTTGTGGACGTATACGCAATTTGCGGCGTTTTTCCTGTGGCAAATGGCGGTTCAGATGTTTGTTCACCATGCCGTAAAAGAAGATCACGGTCATTGTCAGCATGATGAAATACATCGCCAGAATGGGGTAGGGGATAAACGGGTTAAAGGTTTTATCCGCGAAATAGCTGGCGTAATAGAGCGCATCCCCCTTTTGCTGCCATGCCGGAAAGCTGGCGAAATAAACCAGCGTTGTGGCGTGGAACATAAAGATCGCCTCGTTGGTATAGGCGGGCCAGGCCAGCCGCAGCATGGTGGGCCAGATCACACGGCGAAAACGGGACCAGCCGGACAGGCCATAGGCATCGGCCGCCTCGATATCGCCTTTGGGGATGGATTTTAGCGCACCGTAGAAAATCTCGCCGGCATAGGCGGATGTGTTCAGGATCAGAACAATCAGCGCGCCCATCCATGCGCGGGTTAGCCAGCGGGTTTCAATGGTGATTTCGGTAAAGCCAAGGTTGATGTCCCAGCCCATTTTGGGCAGCAGAACGAAGGCCTCGTAAAACAGGAAGAACTGGATGAACAGCGGCGAGCCACGGAAGATAAAGATGAACCATTCGGCCGGTTTGCGGATGATCCAGACGCGGCTGCTTTTGGCTAGGCCCACAGCGGTTGACAGGAAAAAGCCAACCAGCAGGGCCAGCACACCGAAATAGATATTCCAAAGCAGGCCCGAGCCGATCAGGGTAAACTGTTCGCACAGGGTGAAATCGGATTTCGGCAACAGGCGTTCGCCGATACCGATGGACCGCAGACCGTAATCCTGAATGGTTTGCAGGCAACTGCTCATGACATGCCCCCCATCGTGGCCTGGCCACGGGTCAGGCGGTGCATCAGGCGACCCAGCACAACCTCGCTAACGCGGGTCAGCAGCAGATAGAACACCAGCAGGCCAAGGAAATAGAAAAGCCGCCAGTCAGGGTGCGGATAGGCAAAGATCTGGGTTTTCGAGCCACCCAGTTCGCGTGCCCAGTAAACGATGTCTTTCAGGCCCAGCAGGAACAACAGCGGTGTGGCCTTGATCAGGATCATCCACAGGTTCGACAGGCCGGGCAGGGCGTATACCCACATTTGCGGCACCAGTATGCGCCAGAATGTCTGGCGACGGGACATGCCATAGGCCTCGGCTGTTTCCAGTTGGCCGTGGGGAACAGCGCGCATGGCGCCATATAGGACATTGGCCGCAAAGGCGCCAAAGATGATGGCAAAAGTAATCACGGCCAGAATAAACGAATAGGATTCGTGCACCCACGCCGCCGAAGACGACAGGGGCATTTTGGCCTGTGCGCAAACCACGAAGTCATTGCCCTGGCGGATTGGCATATCCCAGTCGGGGCATTTGATTTTATGGCGGATATATTCGATGCCCTGATCCAGTGCGATCACGAAGAACAGGAAAAACGCAATGTCCGGCACCCCGCGCACAATCGCGGTATAGCCTTTGCCAAACCAGCGCAGCGGCAGAAAATGCGACCGTGCCGCCATCGCCCCGCCAAAGCCGAACATCAGCGCGACAGGGGCCGTGACCAGCAACAGCGCCATCACCATCCCGAACGAACCATAGAACGCCATATGTTTGCCTGTTGTCAGATAACAGGCAAGCCATTCCAGCCCTTCAAGGGTTTTTGGTTCTGCGCAAAAGGAAAACATATTTCAAAGCGGGCAGGGCCAAACCGGCCCCGCCCTTGTCCATAGTGGTCAGGTATTATTCAAAAACGGCGGCGTCTTCACCGAACCATTTTTTGATCATGGCGTTCAGGGTACCGTCCTCTTTCATCGAGGAAATCGCGGCATCCATTTTGCCTTTCAGCTCGGCGTCGGATTCGCGCACGCCCATGCCAACACCGGCACCGATGATCACATCTTCGCCAATGAATTTCAGCTCTCCGTTGCTTTCGGCAACGATCGGGGCAAGGAAATCCTTGTCGGCCAGAACCGCATCGGCTTCGCCGTTACGCACAGCGGCGATGGTTTCGTCAGCTGTGGCAAATTCAACCAGTGTCGCGCCCGAGTTGGCAACATAACCGGCCTGAATGGTGGCTGTCTGCGCCGCAATCACGCCGCCTTTCAGATCAACACTGTCAGACATACCAACATAGCCCGAAGGCGATCCGGGGATATATTCCTGTGTAAAGTCAATAACTTCGTCGCGCTCGGGTGTGATCGACATACCGGCGATGATGGTGTCATAGTTGCCCGATACCAGGTTCGGGATGATGCTGTCCCAATCATTGGTGACCCATTCGCATTTCAGCTCGGCGCGTTTGCACAGCTCGTCGCCCAGCTCGCGCTCGAAGCCGTCAACTTCGCCAGCGTCGTTGATGAAGTTATACGGAGGGTAGGCGCCCTCGGTGCCCATGCGCACGGTTGTTTCGTGCGAACCGGCAAAGGCCATGCTGACCGTTACAGCCAGAGCGGCCGTTGTCATGATAAGTTTTTTCATATTGGAATCTCCCTAGGTTATCTTGATGGTGCAGTTGTAACCGCCAAAGCGGTCGGATGTAAAATGCCGTGTCAGTCCGACACGGTGGCGCTGAGGAATTGTTGCAGGCGTTCGGATTTCGGGTTGCCGAACAATTCGGCGGGTGGCCCCTGTTCCTCGATCTTGCCCTGATGCAGGAAAACCACGTTGTCCGATACATCCGCCGCAAGGCGCATGTCGTGGGTGACCAGAAGCATCGTGCGCCCCTCGTTGGCCAAATCCTTGATCACTTTGACCACTTCCTGTTCCAACTCGGGGTCCAGTGCCGATGTGGGTTCGTCAAACAACAGCGCCTCCGGCTCCATCGCCAAAGCGCGGGCGATGGCGGCGCGTTGTTGCTGGCCGCCGGACAGTTGCGCGGGCCAGACGTCGCATTTGTCGCCGATGCCCACCTTGTCCAGATATTTGCGGGCCGATGCTTCGGCTTCGGCCTTGTCGCGGCCCAGAACGGTGACGGGCGCTTCCATCACGTTTTGCAGGATCGACATGTGGGACCACAGATTGAACTGCTGGAACACCATCGACAGGTTGGTGCGCATGCGGATGACCTGATGCTTGTCGGCAGGGTGGCGATGCAGCCCGTGACCGCGCCAATGCACAGCCTCGCCTTTGAACAGGATGTCGCCCTGCTGGCTGTCCTCAAGCAGGTTGGCACAGCGCAGGATGGTGGATTTACCGGACCCGGATGAGCCGATCAGCGACACAACATCACCGGCCTTGGCGGCGATATCAACGCCTTTGATAACCTCCAGATCGCCATAGCTTTTGTGGAGGTCGCGGATTTCGATTACCGGTGGATTGGATTCAGTCACGTTCAAAGCCGTTTGTTATTTCCCGTCAAAGCAATAGGGCGGGAAACGTGTGTAAATGCAACGGTAAAGTGGCGGTTGGCCCCGTTTTCGTGGCGTCTGTTCGTGATGTCGCGCCGTTTTCGCGTCTTGGTGGTGCAGGATTAATGGGTCCTGACCCTAGCGGCTGTCCACGCGCTGTCGTGCTTTGGCCCTGTCCATATCGTTCACACCCAGCAAATCCGACACCAGTCGCAACACGGCGTCTTCGTTTTCATCCCGCACCCCGTCGGTCAGCGCCACTTCCCAAAGGGATTCGATAACCGCAATCCGGTCATCATAAGGCACGGCATCCTTGATCGCGCGGGTGAAGCGTACGGTGTCGGGGGCTTCGGTTTCCAGAATCTCGCATTGCTGGCGCAATTCGGCGGCTGCGGCCGGTGTCAGGCCATAGCGGCTGGACAGGATCTGGTCGATCTTGGCCACTTCGGTTGCATCGTAATTGTTATCCGAACGGGCCACGCGCACCAATAGCGCACCCAGCGCAAGGCGGGCGTCGGTGTCCGTAAGCGGAGCAGGAGCGGGGGCTGTGAGCCGTTTTAGAAATTCGCCAAACATGCGGGTAGATATAGGTAGGCAAACCGCAAATGCCAATCACAAAGCGGCGCGGTTATTCGTCATACCCTTCGACGATCACCAGATTGCCCTCGGACACGGGATCCCGCAGGGCTTTGGCAGCCCTGTATTCCGGGCTGTCATAACAGGCCTGCGCGGTGGCGACATCCTTGAATTCGATCACCACGGTGCGCGGGTTGGCCTGCCCTTCGACGATGGTTTGTTCGCCGCCACGGATCAGGAATTTTGCACCGTATTTGGCAAACGCCTCGGCGTTGGCGGCGCGATAGGCCTGATATTGCTCCAGATCATGCACCACAATCTGACCGACCCAATAACCCTTTGCCATGTGCTTTCCTTATACCAGACGTGAAGATTCGATTGCCGCCTTGATAAAGCTGGCAAACAGCGGATGTGGTTCGAACGGTTTCGATTTAAGTTCGGGGTGGAATTGCACGCCGATGAACCACGGATGATCCGGCCACTCGATGATTTCCGGCAGACGGCCATCGGGCGACATGCCGGAAAATTTCAGTCCGGTTTTTTCCAGCGCCTCGCGGTATTTCACATCGACCTCGTAGCGGTGACGGTGGCGTTCCTCGATTGTGGTGGTGCCGTAAATCTCGGCCACTTTCGAGCCTTCCTCAAGCTGCGCCGTATAAGCGCCCAGCCGCATGGTGCCGCCTTTGTCGTCGTCCACCTTGCGGGCGACCTTGTGGTTGCCCTGAATCCATTCCTTCAGGTGGTAAACCACGGGGGTAAAGCGTTTGCCGCCGGCCTCGTGATCGAATTCCTCGGAACCGGCATCGGTGATCCCCGCCAGATTGCGCGCGGCCTCGATCACCGCCATTTGCATGCCCAGACAGATGCCCAGATAAGGCACATTATGGGTGCGGGCGTATTCGGCGGCTTTGATTTTGCCTTCGGTTCCGCGTTCGCCAAATCCGCCGGGCACAAGGATCGCATCGAATGGTTCCAGATGGGCAACCGGGTCTTCGGTGTCAAACACCTCGGCATCGACCCATTCCAGTTTGACCCGGGTGCGATTGGCCATGCCGCCGTGGGTCAGAGCCTCGGCGATGGATTTATAGGCGTCGCCCAACTGGGTGTATTTGCCGACAATGGCAATTTTGACTTCGCCTTCGGCATTGGTCAGGCGGTCGGCCACGTCATCCCAGCGGGACATATCCGGCATCGGGGCATCAGTGATGCCAAAGGCGTCCAGAACGGCCGTATCCAGCCCTTCGCGGTGATAGGCCAGCGGCGCCTCGTAGATGGATTTCAGATCATAGGCGGCAATCACGTTTTCGGTGCGCACGTTGCAGAACAGCCCGATTTTGGCACGTTCCTTGTCGGGGATCGGATGTTCGGAACGACAGACCAGAACCTCGGGTGCGATGCCGATCGAGCGCAGCTCCTTAACGCTGTGCTGGGTCGGTTTGGTTTTCAATTCGCCCGCTGCCGCCAGATAGGGGATCAGCGTCAGGTGCATGAAAATACACTGCCCGCGCGGCTTGTCCTGCGAAAACTGGCGGATGGCCTCGAAAAACGGCAGGGCCTCGATATCGCCCACGGTGCCGCCGATTTCGCACAGCATGAAATCGACTTCGTCTTCGCCAATCGAGATGAAATCCTTGATTTCGTTGGTGACATGCGGAATCACCTGAATGGTTTTGCCCAGATAATCGCCGCGCCGTTCTTTTTCCAGCACGGTGGAATAGATCCGGCCCGAGGAAACAGAATCGGTGTTGCGGGCGGAAACGCCGGTGAAACGCTCGTAATGGCCAAGGTCCAGATCGGTTTCCGCGCCATCATCGGTGACAAACACTTCGCCATGTTCAAAGGGCGACATCGTGCCGGGATCGACGTTCAGATACGGGTCCAGTTTGCGCAGACGCACGGAGTAGCCGCGGGCCTGCAACAAGGCCCCCAAAGCCGCCGAGGACAGCCCCTTGCCAAGGCTTGAAACAACACCACCAGTAATGAAAATAAACCGTGCCATATGGCAAACGCCCCCGTGAGATATATCGTTATATGCAGCGCGTGCAGCCTTGCAAAAACCGCATCATCACGGGATTTGACATATAGTAGATTCGCGCGGATTTGGCAACATGGCACAACATGATGTTGCGCAAATTGTTGCAAAACCTATGTGTTGTAGGTGGTTAGATCAATCTGCCGGTGGGGGTGTGATCGGTGTGTTGCCGGCACTTGGCGGCAACAGATCATCCGTAGCCGGCGCAACCGGCGCTGTCACGGGCTGTTCCACGGGTGCGTCGACCACACGGTCCAGAACCGAAGACCCTGCCGCGTTTTTGGCCGCAATGATTGTCATGGTGATCGAGGTGGCAATAAAGGCAATCGCCAGAATCCATGTCAGTTTGGTCAGCGCATCGGCTGCTGCACGGCCGGTCATGGCACCGCCGCCACCACCGCCACCGCCCATACCCAGACCGCCGCCTTCCGAGCGCTGCAACAACACAACACCGATCAGCGCAAGCGCCAGAATAAGGTGGATGACAAGGATTACGTTTTCCATAGGGACGGTCCGTTTGATTCAGGTTTGGTGTTATCTAGGGCCAGAAACGTCTGCCCGCAAGCCCTTAGTCATCACTATCGCTTACATCGACCTGTCCGGAAAGGCTGCGGCGCACGAAACTCCAGGACAATCCAACGCCCAACACCACCGAAAGGGCCAGAATTCCGATCCAGACGTTCATGCTGGAATTATCCAGTGACAGCAGGCCGTAATCATACAAGACCCACAAAAGTGCCGCGACAACGGCTGTTACCAATCCCATGCCCAGCGCCCCGATGGAGTGCAATGTGGCGCGTAAAAAGATGATATAGCCGATCAGCAGAAGTAACCCCAGCAACACGACCAACGGCATCTGGCTGTCGAAATTGTCCACCGCCCAGCGGGTGTAATTCCACCCGGTCGGATTGAATGTTGCGGCCAGCAGGCCAAAAGCAACTGCCCAGCGAAGTAAAAAGCCCATAAATCTAACCCCTTTTTGGCAATGATTTGCAGGTTTGTGGCCTGCCTGTCCAGTAGGGCGGCGATTTTACCGGTTCCATTGGAGCGGGGCTGTGGCTACAAAGGCGCGAAATTTAACGGATGTCTGGGGATTCTTAATGGCCAATGTAGTTGTCGTCGGCGCACAATGGGGTGACGAGGGAAAAGGCAAGATTGTGGACTGGCTAAGCGAGCGCGCCGATGTGATCGCGCGCTTTCAGGGCGGTCACAACGCGGGTCACACGCTGGTGATTGACGGCAATGTCTACAAACTGTCGGTGCTGCCCTCGGGCCTGCTGCGCAAAGGCAAGCTGGCGGTGATCGGCAACGGTGTGGTGCTGGACCCCTGGGCCTTTGTCGCCGAAATGGAAAAACTGCGCGGGCAGGGGGTGGAGATTTCCACCGAAAACCTGATGGTCGCGGAAAATACCCCGTTGATCCTGCCGATCCACGGCGAATTGGACCGGGCGCGAGAAAGCCAGAATTCGGTTGCCAAAATCGGCACCACAGGCCGCGGCATTGGCCCCTGTTACGAAGACAAGGTAGGCCGTCGGGTGATCCGGGTGGCCGATCTGGCAGACGAAGCTACGCTGGATCTGCGTATTGAGCGCCTGCTGACCCACCACAATGCCCTGCGCAAAGGTCTGGGGCTGGAACCGGTCGATCCGGCGGGCCTGAAACAGGCGCTGCTAGAGATTGCACCCGAGGTTCTGCCCTATGCGGCCCCCGTCTGGAAGGTGCTGAACGAAAAGCGCAAGGCGGGCAAACGTATCCTGTTTGAAGGCGCACAAGGATCACTGCTGGACGTTGATTTCGGCACCTATCCGTATGTGACATCCTCTACCACCACCGCCGGTATGGCGGCATCGGGTGTGGGCATGGGACCGGGCGCGATTGATTATGTGCTGGGCATCGTCAAGGCCTATACCACGCGGGTTGGCGAAGGCCCCTTTGCCTGCGAATTGTTTGACGAGGTTGGCGAGCATCTGGCCACCGTCGGCCACGAAAAGGGCACGGTCACAGGCCGCGCGCGGCGTTGTGGCTGGTTTGATGCGGTTCTGGTGCGCCAGACCTGCGCGATTTCGGGCATCAACGGCATTGCCTTTACCAAACTGGACGTGCTGGACGGGCTGGAAGAGCTGAAAATCTGTGTGGCCTATGAACTGGATGGCAAACGGCTGGATTACCTACCCACCGCCGCCGAACAACAGGCCCGCGTGACGCCGGTCTATGAAACCATGAAGGGCTGGTCGGAAAGCACCGTTGGCGCGCGCAGCTGGAACGATCTGCCCGCCGAGGCGATCAAATATGTGCGACGTGTCGAGGAGTTGATTGATTGCCCCGTGGCAATGCTGTCCACCTCGCCAGAGCGCGAGGATACCATTCTTGTCACTGACCCGTTTGCCGACTGATGACCAGAGAACCGAAACTGTCATACAAGGCCCGCAAGCGCTGGTCGCTGGTGATCCTGCTGGTTGGCCTGCCGCTGTATATCGCGGCGGCGCTGTTTGTGGTGTCGCTGTTTGACCGCCCGCCGTTCTGGCTGGAACTGATTGTCTATGTCGTTCTGGGATTTTTATGGATGATGCCGTTCAAATCGGTGTTTCTGGGGGTTGGCAAGGCTGATCCGGACGCTGAAAACGACGATGAATAAATAAAAAAGGGTGGCTGAAACAGCCACCCTTTTTCGTAAAACCGATTGAACGGTTACAGTTATTCGCCCGCCATCGGCGTTGACGGCTTGAACCGCGTGTTGTCGGCAATCGAGAATTGCCCACGGCGGATTTTGACAATCTTGCCCTGACGCAGCAATTGCCCGAAGGAACGCAATCCCTCTTCACGGTTGAAACGCTCTTTGCCGGTAAATTCCGCAACCTGACGCATAATCTGTGGCCGTGCAAAATGGGGGCGGCCCTCGATATAGGCTGCATAGGCGGCTGCGGCCTCCATCAAATCAGGCAATTCGGTTGCCCCGACTTCGTTGACAAAATCGGCAAAGCTTGTGTTGTCGGCAATTAATTTGTCCCGATCATCAATCGGGGCGTCAACAAGGGTCAGCCCGTCTTTGGCTCTGTTTTCAATATCGACACGTTGATCCGTTGCCAGAACCAAAGGGGCAACGCCGCTATCATCGGGTTCGACGTAACTGTTTGCGGTTTTGGGCTGGACAACATCTGCCAAAGCGGACCGATACGGTTCGGCACCGTCACCTGCGCCGTCCGGGTCGCCCAGATCAAGTTTTCTGTCGGCAAAAGTTGCAGCAACAGCGGCACGCAGATGCGAGATGGCCGAGCGGCGGCGATGGCTTTCGCTGGTATCCAGCTTGGCGTTGGTTTCCTCCAGCAGGCGCTCCAGCGCAACTTCGTCTTCGGCACCCCCTTCGGTGTTCATAACACGGTTGGCACGATCGGCACGCAAGGCAGCACCAATGCCACGATCAAGCGAGATCGAGGCCTGAGACGTGGTTTCTTCAATCTCGATGCTTGCCAGCTGGGTGAACAATTCGCTTTCGTCATCTTCGGACAGGCTTGTCTTTCCCAGAATCCCTTTTACGGCACTGCGAACGGTTTCGGTGTCAGGCACCAAATCAGGATCAATTGGTGTCTGATCGGCGATTTCTGTTTGCGGTTCGCTATCTTGCGGCTGGGCCGGTTCTGTTCGAACAGGATGAACAACAGGATGAACCGGACGCACGGCGGATTTCACGTCTTCCGGCTCTGCGTTGGGTTCAGTCCGGCTGTCATCGACCTGCGCTGTTTCATCCTTGTCCTGTGCGGAAACGGTTTCTTCCTCTGGTTCTTCTTCCTCGTCCTCGACGACATCCAGAATATTGGCAACCGACATGTCTTCGTCATCCAGATCAAAGTCGTCTTCCAGCGGGAAGTCCACATCGGGAAGGGTGATGCTCATATCATCCTCTTCATCCTCTGAAGGGGAGAGGGCGTGCGGGGATTCTTCTGCCGCTGTCTTTTGATCGGTCGATGTTGCGGGCTGGTCGGCCGCAAGCGCATTTTGCGGCTCTTTGCTTGCAGGCTCGTCTTCCTCGTTTGCAGCGTTGTCTTTTTGCCCGTCTTCCGGTTCGGGCTGGAAATCCTCGGCAAAGATCGAGGACGTGGAACTGGTTGCCTGTTTGGCGGCCACAACCGCACGGATGCGGCGTAATTTGGCGGCGATGCTTTCGGTCCCCGGTTCAGCAGTTTCCTGTTTCAGCACCGGATTGTCGGGCACGTGCGCCGATTTGACCAAGGCTTCGTCCTGCGCATCATCGTATTCGCTGGAAGGAACAACCAGCGTGTTTTGCACATCTTCCTGTTTTTCCTGCGCCGGAATTTCCCTTTTCAGGGAAAGGTCCGGCATCGTGGCACTGAACGGCGTTTGCGGTTGTGCGCTGGCGGCCGGTTTTTCGCGGGGCGTCAGATGGACGCCGCTTTCGCTGACTTGGGCCTCGACCTGAAGGTTGGCGCCACGACTGGCCACATTGGCAAGGGCTTCGGGATCAAGCGCCGGAGGTTCGGCACCGAAATAGCGGTCCTTGGACGACAAATCGCGAAAGTATTCCGCAATGGCCTTCATCGTGCCCAAAGTGTCGTCAAACCCTTCGAGTGTGCACGAGAATGTGCCGTAGGAAACTGTTAAAATTTTACTCGCACGAGTCATGACCTGCTCACTTCCGTATCGTCTTTTATATATTAGTCGCTGGATTTTCACTAGCGAATGGTTCTATTTGACGAACAAAACTGGGAATTTTTAGGTATTAATTCATGGCGGAAATGTGGTTTCTTCAACAAATTAGTGTTTATTAATGATGAATCCCCCAGATATAGTGGTAAATCATGCTGTCACCCTGCTTGGCGCCGGACGATCCTTTCCCGAAGTTGTGAAACAGGCGTTAACAATCGCACCGATTCTTTATGCTGCGGATGGAGGTGCCAATGCCGCGCTGGACATGGGGTATATGCCCGATGGTGTGATCGGTGATCTTGATTCCCTGACGCCGGAAACTCTGGGGCAATTACCGGCGGATAAGGTATTTCGTGTGGCCGATCAGGACAGCACGGATTTTGACAAATGTCTGCGCGCTATTCAGGCACCTTTGATACTGGCAACCGGTTTTACCGGACAACGGCTGGACCATGAGCTGGCCGCCTATAGTTCGCTACTGCGTCACCCGGAACAGCGCTGCATTCTGCTGGGCGAGGTGGATTTGTGTTTTCTGGCGCCAATTTCGATGCGGATCAAATTGCCGGTTGGCACCCGCTTTTCATTGTTCCCGCTATCGCCGTGCCGGGTTGATGCAACGGGGCTTCGCTGGCCTGTGGAAGGGCTTGAAATGGCCCCTGACCGGATCATTGGAACCTCTAATGAAACCAACGACACTGAGGTGACGTTGCGTGTTTCCAGCCGCAAACTGTTGGGGATATTGCCGCGGATTCATTTGAAAGCGGCAATCGAGGCGCTGACAGGGGGGATTTAGGCGATCGAGTCGATGGCCAACCGCCGTTCCCGCATGACGATATAAAGACCGGCGGCAACTGTGATCAGGATGCCGGTGGCGGCCAGCCCGTTGGGAAAGTCCCTGAAAATCAGCCAGCCGATCAATGTGGCGAAAGGGATCTCGAGGTATTGCACAGGCGCAAGGGTGGCTGTTGGGGCGAATTGCAGCGACCACGTCATGACCAGATGCGCCAATGTGCCCAAGACGCCAAGGATCGCCAGCAATGCCAAATCCGCATCACTCGGGGTAATCAGCGTCAGGGCAGGGATTTCGTAGGGCGAGGTGATCCACAGTATCAGGGCCAGCACCAGCAAAGCCATGCCACCGCTGACAGCCTGCAATGTGATCGGATCGGATTTTGCCGTTAACTGACGGGTGACGATCATGAAACCGGCAAAGGCCACGGCAACAATCAGCGGAAGCAGCGCGGCATAACCGACATTGGCGAAACTGGGCTGGATCACCAACAGGGTGCCGACAAACCCGATGGCGCAGGCAATCAGCCGATGCGGGCCGACATGTTCCTTTAGCAACAGCCAGCCCAGCAGCAACAGCAGGAAGGGTTCGACAAAGGCGATGGCGATGGCTTCGGCCAGCGGCAGATAGATCAGCGACAGGAACATCGCGCCAATGCCGATGATATGCAGGATAGAACGCAGGAACAGCAGGCCAAGGGTCCGCCGGTTCATCCTGAGGCCGCGTTTTGTCAGCAGGACAATGGGCAGCAGGATCAGCATCTGAATGAAAAAGCGGAAGACGACAATCTGGATCACCGGAACGGTGCCGCCCAGCACCTTGGCCACGGCATCCGCAAAGGGGGCCATGACACAGAAGGTGGCCATCAGCAGGATGCCGAGAAGGGGACGGTCATTATGCATTAGGCAAAACCTGTGAAACGGGTTAGGCCAAAGGGGGCGAGCATCTCTGGATAGCTGCCCGTTGTGATTGCCTCGGCCATCAATTTGCCAAGCACTGGTGCAAGGGTGATGCCGCTGTGGGTGGCTATGATATGCAGGCCTTTGGCATCCGGCATGGGGCCGATGATGGTTTTGCCATCGGTCGGGTAGGGGCGCACGCCAATGCCCAGATCGCAATCAACTATGTCGATGGTGCCGGTCAGCTGCGGCAGCAGGGTATAGGCGCGATCCAGCAGCAATTGCCCCATCTTGCGCAGGTGGTCCGGTGTCTGGTTCTCAATGATCATCCCGTCAATATCATCCGAGGCAATTTTCAGCCCGCCATTGAATTCCGGCAGGATGTGCAATTCGTTTTTCGGCGCGGAATAATACATGTGGCGCAGCGGCGGGGCGTTTGAAACCCAGCGGTTGGCATAACCGAACGCCGTCAGGGCGCGGGCTTGGGCCTGCATCGCCTTATACCCGTCGGTATCGGACTTTGACACGACTTCCAGCGCGCCGGTCGGGTCGATGCCCGGCGTTTCATTGCCGAATTCGTCTTGCAGGGCGTTATACCCCTTCACGCCGGCCGCGTTCAGATTGTGATAGGTCCTGTCTGTGGTTTTGACGCTGGCATTGGCCCAGGCGAAACTGTTGCCGGTGGTGCCGGTGGCGATTTTATCCCGCTCCAGCAGCAGAACCTTTTGACCCTTGCGGGACAGGTGGAATGCGGTGGTGCAACCGATGATGCCGCCGCCGATGATGATTGTGTCATATGTCATACGGCAGATAAAAACAGATTGCTGTTTGGCGCAAGGGGCTATCGGTATTCTGTTTGGCGCGCCATATTGGCGGGATGGTTTTACAGATTGATAATCGTGATGCCCGCCGGTTGTGGCTGCAATCGCTTGGGCTGGCCAAGGCGCCGGTTGGGCAGGCCGATGTAATGGGGATCATCCGGCAGATGGGGTTTGTACAACTGGACACCATCCGCAATGTGGCCCGCGCCCATGACCATATTCTATGGAGCCGGAACCAGAGCTATCGCGAGGGCGATCTGGAGGGGTTATTGGCGGCGGGCGAGGTGTTCGAGCATTTCACCCATGATGCGTCGTGTTTGCCGATAGAGGTCTACCCCTATTGGCAGCGCCAATTCCGGCGCTATGCCGACAAGATGGCGAACCAGTCCTATTACAGGACGGCGATGAAAGCTGCGGATGTTGCGGCCATTCTTGAACGGGTCAGGGATGAAGGGCCGCTTTCGACCCATGCCTTTGACACCAAGGCCAAGCCGAAAAAGGGCGTGTGGTCACGGCCGCCGCATAAGGTCGAGCTGGATAAAATGTGGTATTCCGGGGTATTGGCGACCTCGCATCGCAAGGATTTCACCAAGTTTTACGATTTGGCCGAGCGGGTTATTCCGGCAGATTTGCGCGGGGTGGCACATGCGGACGAGGCGCAGGTGGATTGGCTGTGCCGCGCGGCGCTGGTGCGGTTGGGGTTTGGCACGGTCGGGGAGATTCAGCGGTTCTGGGGCGCGATGAGCGCGGTGGAGGCGAAGGCTTGGGTCGCGGATGCCGGATTGGTGCCGGTTCAGGTTCAGGCGCGGGACGGAAGCTGGCGCGAGGCTTTTGCGCTTGAGGATATCGAGGCGCGGGTTGCTGCGGTTCAGGTGCCGACATCGCGGTTGCGGATTGTGAATCCGTTTGATCCTGTGGCGCGGGATCGGGCGCGGTTGGCCACTCTGTTCGGTTTTGACTACAGGATCGAGATATTCGTGCCTGCGGCCAAGCGCAAATGGGGATATTACGTTTATCCGCTGCTGGAAGGTGACCGGTTTGTCGGGCGGATTGATATGAAGGCGGATCGGGCCAAGGGGGTGCTGGTGGTGAAACAGGTATGGTGGGAAGCGGGCGTTCGGGCAACGGACGCGCGGGTTTTCAGGCTGGAGGCCGAGGTCGGACGGATGGCGCGGTTTATCGGGATGGATGATATCCAGTGGGATTGCGCCGCCTGCGGCGTCGCCCCAAGCGCGCGCCCCTGACGGGGCACGCGCATTTGCCTGCGGCGCAGGTATTTTGGGCAAGAAGAAGGATAAGGGTATTACCCCTAGCAATTCGGGATATTCACCGCCAGCCCGCCGAGGGATGTTTCCTTATACCGTTCGCTCATGTCCACACCGGTCTGGCGCATGGTTTCGATGCAGGAATCCAGCGGCACCAGATGGGTGCCATCGCCGCGCATGGAGAGGGAGGCGGCGGAAACGGCCTTGATCGCGCCCAGCCCGTTGCGTTCGATACAGGGCACCTGCACCAGACCTTTGACGGGATCGCAGGTCATACCAAGGTGGTGCTCCAGCGCGATTTCGGCGGCGTTTTCCACCTGTTGCGGGGTGCCGCCCAGCACCGCGCACAAGCCCGCTGCCGCCATTGCCGAGGCCGAGCCGATTTCGGCCTGACAGCCACACTCCGCGCCGGAAATCGAGGCATTGTGTTTGATCAGACCACCGATGGCGCTGGCGGTCAGCAGGTATTCGGGGATGCGGGAAACGGATGCCCCCGGCACATGGTCCAGCCAGTAGCGGGCCACTGCAGGCACCACGCCCGCCGCGCCGTTGGTGGGGGCGGTGACGACCTGTCCGCCGGCTGCGTTTTCCTCGTTCACCGCCATGGCATAGACGCACATCCAGTCGTTGATGGTGTGGGGGGCTGTCAGGTTCAGGCCCGCTTCGGCCTGCAATGACTGGTGAATGTCACGGGCACGGCGTTTGACGTTCAACCCGCCCGGCAGGGTGCCATCGGTGGACAATCCGCGGTCGATGCAGGCGTTCATCGCGTCCCACAGGCGGGTCAGACGGGTTTCAAATTCATTGATGCCCATATGGGCCAATTCATTGGTGCGTTTCATTTCGGCAATGGTTTTGCCGCTTTTGGCCGCCATATCCAGCATCATTTGCGCGGTTTCGAACGGATAGGGGCGGGTGGCGTCGCGGGCGTCCAGAACCGGTTCCAGTGCCTGCTCGGCCTCGGTCACCACAAAGCCGCCACCGATGGAATAATAGGTTTCCTGCAACACCACATCACCCTGCGCGTCTGTTGCCATCAGGATCATACCGTTGGCGTGGCCAGACAGGGGGTGATCATAGTCGAAGATCAGATCGCAGGCGGGGTCGAATTTCAATGCGGGCAGACCTTCGGGCCGGACCTGTTTTTGCGCCTTGATGTCCGCCAGTGCCGCTTCGGCCTGTTCGGCGTCATAGGTTTCGGGCAGGAACCCGGCCAGTCCCAGAATGGTAGCGCGGTCGGTGGCGTGGCCAACGCCGGTAAAGGCCAATGATCCGTGCAAGGACGCCCGCAACCCGTGTGCCTGAAACGGCGAGGCGCGCAACAGGTCCAAAAACCGGCCCGCCGCCACCATTGGCCCCATCGTATGGGAG
>WGBJ01000339.1 GCA_015494385.1 Marinosulfonomonas sp. | reverse complement strand
GCAATATATCCCCGAAAGATGCTTTCCATCCGAACCCTCTCGATCTTTGCGGTGGAACCGGATAGATCGGGCACAGTCTTTGCCAAGGAGCATTTGAATGACTGACAGCGAAATTCTGGCCACCGTCATGCCGTCGACCACCCGCCGCTATGCCGGATTGGCGATGTTGGCATTGTTGGGAGGGCTGCTGGTTTATATCGCACTGGCCACACCACCCGCGTCATTGGCTTGGCGGTTCACCTTGCTTGCCTTGGGGGGGCTGGTGTTGTGGATGGCCGAACTGATGCGGCGGGCAACGCTGCACGGGGTCGTGCTGACACGGGACGAATTGCGCACCACTGACGGGCGGGTTCTGGCACGGGTCGAGGATATGACCGGGGTCGTGCGGGGGTCATTTTCGCTAAAGCCATCCAATGGTTTTTCCGTTCTGACAAAAACATCGCAGGACAAGGCCTGGGCCCCCGGCATCTGGTGGCGCTATGGCAAACGGGTGGGGGTTGGCGGGGTGACGGCGGCGTCACAGGCCAAATATATGTCGGAAATTCTGGCGGCGATGCTGGCCGACAATGAAATCAGTTGTTGCCGGTAAAACAAAAGGCACCGGAATGAACCGGTGCCTTTGAAAATATTTCCGAACGGGGTCTATGCCTAATTGATGCAGGTTTCCCAACAAGCGGGCACCGATCGTGGGCGTGTCATAATCACATGGTCCAGATCATAAGCATTCAAGCCGATATTGAAGGCAGGCTGATAGTGCATATGGGTTTCCATGACGTATGTCGTGTCGCCATCCACCATCTTCGGGATTTTGGATTTGATGTCGACCAAAGTCGCATCTGTTTGGGGTAGCTGGCCGTTGGTGCCATAGGAATACTCGATGATATACTGGTCATCCGAAGTAATTGCCGGGTCATTCTCTTTAAAGCGAACCAATGTCAAACGGATCCATGTGGGGCTGCTGCTTCCACTCAGGAATTGGTACATGGTTCCCAGACCATCAACAAAATTGGGGGTCAGGATCGGGACCACACGCGAAGCCATGTCGCTTATGGTATAGGCCGCTTTCAGATTGACACTTTTGACGCGGAAGGCGTCAAAATAAACAGTCATTGCAACAAGCGTTGTTATGAGCATTGGGAAGATAATAGCCGTTTCGATAACGGCTGTTCCGGCCTCGTCTTCCCAGAACGCGCGGGCCTTTTTTGATAAATATGAACCACTCATCCTCTTGGCTCGTTTACAAATGCCGAATTGGCGACCAAAGCATACCCGCCAAGGTCGGTGCGTTTCAGGCTTATTCCCAATTTTGTTGTCGGAAATATGGGTTGGAATACGGCACAGGCGCGGACAAGAACCATTTCGTTTGCATTGCCGACATTGACGAAACTGGGGTCTGGCGGTGTGACGTTGATATCAATGCTTTTGTCTTTGCAGACGACATCGGTTGCCAGCGGGGTCCAGGTAACTGTGCTGACGACACGCAATTCGACCAAAAGGGTTTCCATGCAGTCCGGCAGGATCGGCGCGCGGTTGCAGATTTCAGTCCGGATTGTTTCATGCGTCGGATTAGGAAGCTGGCCTAACCGCAAATCCCGGACAACCGAGTCTACCGAGCGTTCAAGAAATGTTTGCCGCAGCATCAAAATGCCGAATTCAAAAGACGATAGAAACAGCGTCAGGAAAAGTGGGAACATGATCACGAACTGAATCGTTGCGTTCCCGTTTTCGCTATCGCGCAGATGCCGTGCCCAAAGGCGCAGTTTACTTGTCATTTTACGTGTCATCGTATCAGTCTCAGGCTTTTCAACTGAGCCGCGATTTCAGCAAAAGCATCAGCGATATCAACCCCGTCCACCCGGAAGAAATGTGCGGATGTTGTTGCACAGCTTTGCATCTTTGCGGCATTGGCATCGGTAACTTCGAAACCGAGTGTGTAGACTAGCACATTGTTGGCTTTTGCTGCTGCACAGATCGCGCTCATCCGGTCATCTTTTTCGCCAGCAACATAATATTCATTAGTCTGGAAATTATTCATCGTCATTTCGGAGTCCTGCCAGGGGCGCCAGTCCAACCCGGCATAATATTGCAGATAAAGGACAAACGTCTGGGTTGCCTGTTTCCAGAGTTCCGGCATGCTCAGGCGTTGACTATTGGAGTCCGGGGAGTTCACCCATTTGCTGGACTTTAACTGCGCATTGTCATCGAAATACAATCGTCTGTATTCGCCTCGGCTGGAATTATACACCCAATAGCGGTGGTCATTGGTCCCGGCTTTGTAATACCAGACATTTGTCAGGCCGCTTGCATACTCGGGCTTCAATTCATAGCTGCTGGTGTTCTCGCCATCGGTCATTGCAACGATGACTTTCAGGACGCCATCTTTTCCGTAATCGACAGGCAGTCCGGAGAAGAGGGGAGAGACCTTGCCGGTATCAACCAGTCCCTGAATGGCGGGGCGTGTGCTGGGATCCAGCAGGGCGGTACCCCACTTCAGTCCGACTTCCGTAGATGTCATCCCCTCCGGTGTCAGATTGTCGATAAACGACTTGAGAGTGGCGATATCCCCGGAAAGGGGCAGAATCTGGCGTGTGCTGTGTTCCGGACAGGACCGGTAACCCCAGTTTATTTTGTCGCCGTGGTTATTTGTAAATACTTCGAAATATCCCGTGCGCTGCATCAGTCGCGTTGTTGAAAGCGTCGCGGTGGTATAATCGGCGGCGTCAAAATCGACACAGTTCGAATAGTTATGTTCCGTGGTGACCGTAAACTGGTTCAGCAGGTCCGGTCCGGCAGTAACCTGGGTAGAATAAGGGATAATGGATATCGAATATGCATCGGGGGTCGGTCGTGTCAGCAGAAGCGCATCCACAAACTCTTTCGCGGCAATTTTCAGGTCGTCGATTTTCTTTCGTCCGGATGCCGAGTCCCAGGCCATCGAGCCGGATACGTCGAGCACCAACGAGATTTCAACCTGCTGAACGCCATCGACCGCAGCCGCAGATGCAGGTGTGGCCAGATATTCAACGCTGCCACCGGTGCCAATTTTGAAAACCTTTGACCAATCAACAGCCAGGAAGATTGTTTTGATCTTGGGGTCGGGCAAGTGGATCAGAACCCTTTTGTTGTTCAGCGTCTGGTCCACAATTACTGTCGGGTTCAGCCAGCCCAGATCGGCCTTTTGGAAACAATCGGCAACCACCTCTGCGGCAGGGATTTGCTGGCTCAGGCTGGCGGCGCTCAGGGCGCAACGGTCGGCAGTGTACTGGATTTTGGTGCGTTGGTATTCCGCGCGCATGACGTCAACGGCAAGGCCGCCAACCATCAGCATCATCGCGAACATGAACAGGGAAAAGATGATAATCGAGCCTCTTTCATCTTTTTGAAAGTGCCGCATCTGTTTCAACAACGCCGAACCACGTTGGCCGGATCCGGTTTCAACAGACTCGATTTTATCCTTTAAGGAGGATGGCAGCTTAAACTTCATAACGTAACCTTTCCCGAGTGTCGCTCCAGGTGACACTGATAAACCCACGCAACACACCACGCGCGGGGTCATATAATAATCGGGATGTGGCAAAATTAGGGCATATTGTTCGGGTATAGTAAAAAAGATGTAATTGTTTATTCATTGCAGCAGGTTAGAGGGGGTAACTGTTTCCGGTTTGGCGCCAATAACGGCAAATTTGGACCATTCCTCACGCCTGTTAATCGATTCGACAGGAAGCTGTGCCTTTGCGTAAAGAATTCGATTCGAAAAATCCGGTGTAATGTTTCCGGAAACAGGAATAGGGTCAAAATATTGCAAAGGGCGCGCGATTCCGCTGCACCCACATTTATGGAGAGCAAAATGTCCGCAATAAACGAACCCAGTTTCCGTGAATCCGTCGATATGATGTTCAATCGTGCCGTCGCGCTCATGGATTTGGCCCCGGGGTTGGAAGAGAAAATCCGTGTGGTAAACGCCACCTACACGGTGCGCTTCGGCGTCAGATTACGCGGCGAAATCAAGACGTTCACCGGTTATCGCTCGGTTCATTCCGAACATATGGAGCCGGTCAAGGGGGGGATCCGTTACGCCCTGAGTGTCAATCAGGACGAGGTCGAGGCGCTGGGCGCTTTGATGACGTATAAATGCGCCTTGGTCGAAGCGCCTTTTGGCGGCTCAAAGGGCGGTTTGCGGATCGACCCGCGCGAATATAACGAAAAGGAACTGGAAACGATTACGCGCCGTTTTGCCTATGAACTGGCCAAGCGCGACCTGATCAATCCCAGCCAGAATGTGCCGGCCCCGGACATGGGCACGGGCGAACGCGAAATGGCGTGGATTGCGGACCAATATGCGCGGATGAACACCACCGATATCAACGCGCGCGCCTGTGTGACCGGCAAGCCGCTCTATGCCGGCGGGATCGCTGGCCGGGTCGAGGCCACGGGGCGCGGTGTGCAATACGCCCTGCGCGAGTTCTTTCGCCACCCCGAAGATGTTGCCATAGCGGGGCTTGAGGGCAAACTGGAAGGCAAGCGGGTTATTGTTCAGGGCCTGGGCAATGTGGGGTATCACGCGGCCAAATTCCTGTCCGAAGAGGATGGCTCGATCATCGTTGGCATTATTGAGCGGGACGGCTCGCTTTATGATCCGGACGGGCTGGATGTCGAAGCGATCCACGTCTGGTTGGCCAAACATGGTGGCCTGAAAGGGTTCATGGACACGCATTTCGACGAGGACGGCGCCAAACTGCTGGAGCAGGACTGCGACATCCTGATCCCTGCCGCGCTTGAGGGGGTGATCAACCTGACCAATGCCGACCGGATCAAGGCACCGCTGATCATCGAGGCCGCAAACGGCCCGATCACCGCCGGGGCCGACGAGGTTTTGCGCGAAAAGGGCACCGTGATCATTCCCGACATGTATGCCAATGCGGGCGGTGTGACGGTTTCCTATTTCGAATGGGTCAAGAACCTGAGCCACATCCGTTTCGGCCGCCTTGGCCGCCGTCAGGAAGAGGCACGCCACCAGTTGATCGTGGACGAGTTGGAGCGGCTGGACCGTTATCTGGGCGATGCCTGGTCGATGCGTCCGGATTTCAAAAAGAAATACCTGAAGGGCGCGGACGAACTGGAGCTGGTGCGCTCGGGGCTGGATGACACGATGCGGGCGGCCTATCAGTCGATGCGCGAAATCTGGCATGCGCGCGATGATGTGCTGGATCTGCGCACGGCGGCCTATATCGTGGCGATTGACCGTGTGGCAAAATCCTACGAGGCCAAGGGGCTGTAAGGCGTCTGATCCGAATAATACCGGTAAGCGGCGGTTTTTCTGCCGCTTGCCATTGAAAACCGGCCCTGAAATTGCTTGAGTACATATGAATTAATTCGGGGGTGGTCATGCGGTTCTCAGGTTTGCAGGTGTTGCGGCAGGGTTTGACCGGCAACAAGGGCTGGAAACCCCAGTGGCGCAATCCTGAACCGAAATCCGAATATGAC
>WGBJ01000338.1 GCA_015494385.1 Marinosulfonomonas sp. | reverse complement strand
TTCCATGCCTTCAGATCATGGCTGTCATCCGCCTGCCCGGTCGAGCTGAACCCGGCCGGATTGCGGAATGTCGACCCTGCACTACGTTCCTTGGTCGGCTGGGTTGCGTCACGCTTGGCGATTTGATCATCCATACGGGTGCTCAGTGCGTCCGTATCTCCACACGGTGCCTCGAAGGTCGCCTCGACCAGAACCCAACCCTCGGGCAGATTGGTTTGCCGATAGCGAAAATCCAGATCATCCGCCGTCAGCGTCACCACCTGCCCCGCCCGCGTCACCGCCTTGGCACTCACGAACACATCCGCCACATAAGCGCCGTAACACCCCGCATTCATCCGCACCGCCCCGCCAATCGCGCCGGGAATGGTGCGCAGGAATGTCAGGTCCAGCCCCTCGGCCGCCGCCTTGCGCGCCACATGCGCATCCAGCGCGGCCACGCCTGCTGTGACGCGGGTGCCGTCAATATCAATGTGGTTAAAACCCCGCCCCATGCGGATCACCACCGCCCGAATACCGCCATCGCGCACAATCAGATTACTGCCAACCCCCATCGGGAACACGGCGATGGACGGGTCCAAATCCCGCAGAAAACCGGCCAGATCCTCGACATCGGCGGGCTGAAACAGCACATCCGCAGGGCCACCGACCCGCAACCAAGTCAGATCATTTAGGGGACGGTTTTCCGTCAGAGTGCCGCGCACGGGGGGGTATGGATGTGTCATGGTGGGGGTTTAGCGAAACTTCGACCAAAGGCAAACCCGTTTGTCACACACCCCGGACGGGCCAGCTGTTGGTTATCACTTAGTTTGATACTGCATTATCACTAGGTTTGATCTGGGTTTACCCGATTTTATCCGGGTCTATCTGCGCTGGGGGTGCTCTGGCTATTGTGGATCATCGGTCATTTTTCCGGCGGCTCCACCATCTCTGGATAGATGATCTGCTAACTCTGCGGTCTTTCGGGAAGTAATCGGCCACCTCCTGCGCCAGTTCCTCAAAGGTCAGCCGGTCGATACGGGCGAGGATGAAGGCTTTCAGTTCCGGGTCTGTGCCGATCCGGCAAAAGCGTCCGACGCGGTGATGTTGGCGGTGGCTGGTGACGGGGACAGCACTTTTAGGCAAGGCCTTAATCCCCTCATTCAAGCTGCCTTCAATAGCCCGTTCAAGGGCGGTTAAAGCCCGCCGCTGGCAGTTGCTTGCCGCTTCCAGAAGATCGCAGGCCATTGTTATTTCGCTGCGGGCGTTTTCAATTTCCTGTCGCAGGTCAATCATCGTCGCTTACCCGATTTCCGGATGGATTCGACCTTAACCAATCTCTTATGCTCACATCGGAGGTGTGCAACCTGCGAGCAATTTCGGCAACGGACAGCCCTTTCCATGACAAGTAACGCGCGGTCCACGGCTTTTGTAGCGGAATCCGGCGCTGGAGCCTTTCCGTAATTGCACCCAAGGCTTTGGCCCGTTCCAGCCCAACCAGTTGGACAAGTCTGGATTTATCTCCGGGGTTCTTGCCAATGTAGAGTTCCGCCCCGCCAAAGGACAACAGGAAATCCACCGTCAAATCGACCCCCAAAATCTCAACATAGGGTTCGATCTGGGCGGGTGGTCGGGGGTGTGTCGTAACAAGGCTGGTTTCAGTCACTGGCTCTCTTTACCTTCTTTTCCTTTCACCCTATGGTCGCATTGCTTTCAAAGGCAGCATCAGATCGTCGGGCTCATAACCTGAAAGCGTTTCGGGCGTAGAGATGGAGGGGCCTTTGAAAGCACCCTCTCTCCTTATCGAGTTGATGGCAGCACCCCGTTCCGACGGGACTGGATACGGAACGGGGTGCGCCCCTCGTGCCACCGGAACTCTGCTTTCCCGGCGGCTGTAATTTGGCCGATGCCTACGGCCAAATATCAATCTTCCAAACTGTCCGGCTCAAGCCCAAGCTGATCACATACTGCCTGCGCCTGATCCGAGCTGCTGTGCACCGGCGCTTTTCGTGCAAATTCGGGCGGGGTGGCGCTGGTGCCGGAGGGTTTGAACAAATGTGCAAACTGTGGCGTGGATTTCTCAATAAATCTGTCAAAACTCGCTTCGTCCTGCTGACACAGCGCCGTGGCCCATTCCTTCATTGCAGGACTGATATAGCCGCCCTGCAATGCTTCATCGACCTTGGCGGCAGCACGCTCTTCGTTCATGGCCGCGTGGCCCGTATTGCGCTCCAGCAAAGCCTCTTGCAGGGCTTCGATCGGCACATATTTCTTGGGGTCCGGTTTGCTGTTGCCCCCGATGATTTTTTCAAGCGCGGAAAGCAGGGCCTCGTCGCTGCTGTCCGGCTTCAGTTTCAGCAGAGTGGCAAGGCGTGTTTTGAATGTGGTGTCATTGGTCATGGTTTCTTCCTGACTGGCAAGAGCGGTAAGGTGAAGGTTGGGACGGTGGACAAGGCCTGCGCCTTTCAGCTTGGAAATCACCTTACCCGGTTTCAGATACAGAAAAGACGGGCTGATATAACGGTAAGCCTTGCTTTCCAGCAATTGACTGGCCTGTGCTGTCCACTCCACACGCCCCCAGAGGCCGTCATCGCGAACCTCCAGTTCCTTGATCCAGCCCGCTGCCGGAACCGGACCGGCGGGCAAGGAAGCCTGTTTGTCGTTCTGGTGCTCATAATCGACCGGTAGATCAACACCACCGGCATTGAATTCGCGCACGATGGCATGGGGGTCAGCAAGGTTGAACACCCGTCCATCCCGCCCTTTCATCACCCCATTGGGGAAAAGATGCACCCATTCCGGGGCCACAGGAGCGCTTTTGTCCTGTGGCAGTTCCAGATCACAGATTGCTGTTTCAATTTCCGACATGTTCCTAACCCGACACAAACGGGCTGACAATCAGGTTGGCAGTGCCCTTCCAGGGGTTTGAGCCGCCCGTGTCTGTCAATTCGGTGTTAACCACATGAAGTGCAGCATCTTCCAGAGCAGGCGGCACGACAAGGGTTGTCGGGTTGATCCCGAGAATACGCCCGCCATCGCTGCGGAAGTCCATCATTGCTGCACGGGCCAAGGCGTAGTTTGCCGGTGTCAATGCCGCCTTGCTGCCAAAGGCAAGCTGCCAAAGGCCGAAACCTGCATTCACCCGCGCCCGCACCCCGTAAAGATATTTGTCATTCATGAATACGTTATCATCGGTGGGGCTGGTTTTGGCCTGAAAGTCATAAGCCTCACGTTCCTGCCAGACAATCGGGCGCACCGCACGAGATGTATCCAACAGATACCAACCCGGACCGCTTCCTGCCTGAACATTGCTGACTACAATCTTATTCCCGTCAGAATCAGTTTGCGGGTGATCAGCATCAAAGAAGTATTGCCCGTCAAAACAGGTAGTCGCAAAACCGGATGCCAGCAAGCCAAAGATCAGTTCTTCCGGGTGTTGGCGGGCAAGATGCCCCATTTCCGAAATTGCCGGTTTGAACACGCCCAAACGGTCATCACTCAAATCATCGCGCTCAATTGAAATCGTGCTTTCGAATTTGCGGTTGGTAATTTTGAAACTGTGCGCTTTCAGATTGTGAACATGGCGCGGTCCGATCCATTCCCGCAACTGTGGGAAATTGCCAAGCCAGCCATAGGTTTCATCACGGCTGGCACTGGGCACAGTCATTGCAATCTTGTCCCAGTGCACCGGAGCATTCATGAAGGCGTCAGTGTAAACTGTCTTGAAACCCTTGAACACCAAGTCCAGTGCATTTCCATTAATAAGCATTTTCGGAGGCTTCCTCGAATTGTGTTACATTTCGGGTTGAAACGTATCAAAGTGGGAAAATCCGAATAAGCCGCAAGGTTTTGCGGGGTGGAAAACCATGTTTTCGGTAGTGTGATGTCTGGAAAAGAATGCGCCAAATCCTGCGGCCATTCCTGTGCGAAAATTGCCGCTCTGGCCGTTAAAGTCAAATGGTTTGCAAAATTATTCGCCGAAATCGCGCGTCAGAGCGCCGTTAAACACCTATTAAATACCCTGTTGCTTCGTTTCCGCCCCGAGGTGCCAGCCAGAAGGGTTTCGGCGCTCCTGCGGCCTGTCAGGCGGTTTTCCTATCAGCGCAAAACACAAGGCGGCGCAATCTGATTGCGCCGCCCCGTATATTGCAATGGGTTGGCGTCAAGCCGCTTGCCGTGCCTTCATCGCTTTCAATGCCGTGATAATCCGTTGGGCTTTGGATTTTGTGGCGAATCTCAAACTTGAAACCTTCCACTTGTTTTCAAGCCATTTGTTCAAACCGGCCTCATCCGAGCGCCCGCCGGTATACTCCAGCCAGAGATTGCGGATCAATTCGATCTGGGCAAAGCTGGCCATACCGTCACGCGGCCCGTAATTCTGCCCTTTGGCCGTTAATGGAGCAAATCCAAGATATTCGAAAAACCCCATCATGGCCTCGAACCCGGGAACATCAAGTTCCTTGGTGCTGCTGACACCGGCGATTTGTGCCAATGCGGAACGGAATTCTGCCTCGGACAACTCCAGTTTGGATTTGGCGACCCACAACAGGGTGTTTTGCTTGCGGTTGATTGGCTTACTGTTCTGCATGGTTCACCTCCTTTGCATCGCGTAGTTTGCTGGCCAGTTCAGCCAGTTTCTCGCCTTCGTTTTCCGCAATATCCTTGAACGCCCGTCCGATCAGTTCGCAAAGCGAAATAATCACCTCCGGCCTTCCATCAAAATGCCCGAGACTTTGGGAGACGCCCAAATACTCGAATATTTGTGCCGCGTGGTGCATCAAATAGGGCACTTCCTCGGTCGCAAGCTGATAGGCTGCATGATCAGCAGCATCCAAATCCAGACGCACGGTAGCATTGGGAGTGTTCATTGTATTGCTCCCTTGCTTGCAAGATCACCAAGGCGGCGCGAAACCGCATCAATTGTCTCGTCGCCAGCAAGCGCCCTTCCGAGCAACTCAAGCGCCGCTGGCAAGTCCTTCGACACGCCCAGCTCCGCCGCCCGGGACAAGCACATAACTGTGCTATGTGCCAAGGCCAGCAGCAGCGAGACCTCTTGCGCCTGATCCTGAAGCAAAAGCAGATCACCGCGTTCTATTGTGATAGAATCACGCATTACATGCCTCCTTTCGGGGACAGTTTCATATCCTCAATCGCGGCTGTAAGATGCTCAATTCCGGGATACCCGTTCCCAGCAAATAAGGATGCCAGACGGATTACGTTTTCAACATTGCGAAGACCACCGTGCAGTTTTGCAACAAGAAAGAGCACATCAATCGCCTTTCGGGTTGCAAATGGCGTGCCTTCAACAATAGCAGCGACATCGGCTTTGCTAACTTGCTTGATCACAACCGGCCGCATCATGCGGCTTCGTAATTGAGGCATTGCATTAATGGCATTGGGCAGGTTCAAGTCCCCGCAAAACACCACATCGAAACCGGCTGTATCAGCCGCCGCCCGCACCCACTCAAAAGCCTCACCTGTCTGTCCAGTCTTCCCATTGCGCTGGTGCAGATACTGGGCCTCATCGACAACAAGAACACTCGACCCCCCGATAATTTGCGCTATCTTATCTCTCGCTTCGGACAAGCAATTGAAAGTGGGTCTGAAATGCCCCCACAGATTTGCCAGTGCGTGGGCAAAATTCCACGCAGTGCCCTCGCCCCGAGCCGCTTGGATATAAATGGCGTCATGCCCCAAGCTGTCGCAAAAATGGCGAATTGCTGTTGTCTTACCAATCCCCGGCCCGCCAGCAATCATTGTCATAGATGGCCGATCAGTGGTCCAGACCATTTCAAGGGAACGCCTTATATCCTGCGCCGTTTCTGTTTCTGCCCAGTCGCCAACCTGCCGGTGGACAACCCCAGTATTGGCAATTCGTAAATGTTGTGCCATATCTAACCTCGTTCATTGAAGAGGGCTTTGCCCTCGTTGAATGGCATGGGGAACGCGGTAACGTTCCTCATGCCGGTTTTCCGCCTTGCAGGCGTTTACTTGCAAGTGCGGCATCCAAGTTCTCGAAATATTCATCCGGAATATTGATCGTTTCGCTCCGCTCGGGTTTTGAGGGGCGTAACGGAGCGGAAAAATATGCGCCAACCACGTTTTTTCTTGGCTTACCTGTATCGGCTTCCGGCTCTCTCAACATGGC
>WGBJ01000337.1 GCA_015494385.1 Marinosulfonomonas sp. | reverse complement strand
GTTGCCGGATAACAGCCATTGACCTTTTTCGATCCACCGCATAGCCAACCCACATGGCAAGAGCACCTTTATTACAACTGACAGATATATCGTTAACCTTTGGCGGGGATCCGGTGTTTTCCGGCCTGTCGCTGGTCGTGCAACCCGGGGACCGTGTGGCGCTTGTCGGGCGCAATGGCTCGGGCAAATCCACCCTGATGAAGGTGATGGCCGGACTGGTCGAAGCCGACAGCGGCGCGGTGGTCACATCGCCCGGTGTCAAGGTCGGCTATATGGAGCAAGACCCTGATTTTGCAGGGTTTACCACGCTTGGAGATTACGCCTCCAGCGGGTTGATGGCGGGCGAGGATTATCTGGTCGAACGTGTGGCCGAGGGGCTGAAGTTTGACCCCGCCGGTGCTGTTTCCACCGCCTCGGGCGGCGAACGTCGCCGTGCGGCTTTGGCCAAACTGCTGGCGGAATCGCCGGAACTGATGCTGCTGGACGAACCCACAAACCATCTGGATATTCAGGCGATTGGCTGGCTAGAGGATTATCTGAAAACCACCCGCACCGCCTATGTCATCATTTCACATGACCGCGCATTCCTGAATGCGTTAACCCGCGCAACCCTTTGGATTGACAGGGGAATAGTGCGCCGGCAAGAAAAGGGTTTTGCCGAATTCGAAGCCTGGCGCGACAAGATGTGGGAAGAAGAGGATGACGCCCGCCACAAGCTGAATCGCAAGATCAAGGCCGAGGCCCGTTGGGCGGTCGAGGGCATTTCCGCGCGGCGCAAACGCAATCAGGGCCGTGTGCGCGCCTTGCAGGAATTGCGCGCAACCCGGTCGGCCCAAATCAAACGCCAGGGCACGGCGGAAATGGTGCTTGAGGCGGGACAGAAATCCGGTAAAAAGGTGATCGAGGCGATTGATATTTCCAAGGAATATGACGGAAAAACAATCGTTTCCAATTTTTCCCTGAAAATTCAGCGCGGTGATTGTATCGGCTTTGTTGGCCCCAACGGGGTGGGCAAAACCACGCTGCTGAACATGCTGATTGGCCGTCTGGAACCTGATAGCGGCACCGTGTCGCTGGGCACCAATCTGGACATCGCGCTGTTTGACCAGAACCGCGCGCAACTGGACCCTGATGTCAGCCTGTGGGAATCCATGACCGGCGATATGGACCTGCGCGTTTCGGGCAAGGCCGATCAGGTGATGGTGCGGGGCAATCCGCGCCATGTGGTCGGGTATCTGAAGGATTTCCTGTTTGACGAAGCCCAGATGCGCGCGCCCGTTCGCTCGCTTTCGGGCGGGGAAAAGGCGCGGTTGCTGCTGGCGAAAATCATGGCGCGGGAAAGCAATCTGCTGGTGCTGGATGAACCCACCAACGATCTGGACGTGGAAACGCTCGATCTGTTGCAGGAACTGCTAACCGATTATAAAGGCACGGTTTTGCTGGTCAGCCATGACCGCGATTTTCTGGACCGCGTGGTGCGCACCACCATCGCGATGGAAGGCGATGGCAAGGCCACGGTCTATGCTGGTGGCTGGTCGGATTACCAGTCGCAGCGCGGTGTGATGGCAGGCGATGACAAGGCGGGCAAGAAGAAAAAACAACCCAAAGCCAAACCGGCAGACAAGCCCGCCGAAACCGGATTGTCCTTTGTCGAACAACACCGGCTGGAGGAATTGCCCGCCGTGATCGAACGGCTGGAGGCCGAGATCAACAAGCTGGCCGATTTCCTGTCGGACCCGGATATGTTCGCCAAGGAGCCAATGAAATTCCAGAAGGGCACCGATGCGCTGGTGGAACGTCAGGCGATGCTGGATGCGGCCGAGGAAGAATGGATGATGCTTGAGGAAAAAGCGGCAGAGCAGAAATAATCCCGTGGCTGCGCCCTTAACGCATCCTCAGCGCCCCATCGATCCGGATCACTTCGCCGTTCAGGTAATCATTTTCAATGATGAATTTCACCAGCGAGGCATATTCCGCAGGCTTGCCCAACCGCTTGGGAAAGGTCACATCCACAGCCAACCCGTCGATGATTTCCTGCCCCAGCCCTTCCAGCATCGGTGTCAGGAATATCCCCGGTGCAATCGCCATCACGCGGATGCCGTTTCGCGCCAGATCGCGGGCCACGGGCAGTGACAGCCCTGCGATCCCCGCCTTGGACGCCGCATAGGACGCCTGGCCCATCTGCCCGTCAAAGGCGGCGATAGAGGCAGTGTTGACGATCACACCGCGCGCGCCGTCCTGATCCGGTTCATTGTTCGACATTTCCGCCGCCGCCAGTCGCAGCACGTTGAAGGTGCCGACCAGATTAATGTCGATCGTGCGCCTGAAGCTGTCCAGCCGGTGCGGCCCGTCACGGCCCACGGTTTTCTCGCCTGATGCGATGCCCGCGCAGTTCACACAGGCGTTGATCTTGCCCATATGCGCCACCGCCGTCTTGATACCTGCCGCCACGCTGTCCTCGGCCGTCACATCCACTTCGGCAAAACCCGCGCCGATTTCACCGGCCACGGCCGCGCCACGTTCGGCGTCACGATCAAAGATGACCACTTGGGCACCCGCGTCCCGCAAGGCGCGCGCTGTGGCTTCGCCAAGGCCCGAGGCCCCGCCGGTGATGATGGCTGCTGTCTGGTCGATTTGCATGGGGGCCTCCGGTTAAATGAACATGTGTTCAGTTAACGGAAATTGCGCCCCTCTGTCCAGCCCTGCCAAATCTTTGTTCCATAAATATCCGCGCCGCAGGCATAGAATCTTATATTCCGGCCGTGATTTTTCACACGCTACCAACGCCCCGAAGCACCGCCACCAGATGACGAGCCACCACCAAACCCGCCTCTGGAAGACGTAGAGGAAGTGGAGCGGCGGGGGATGATATAGGTGTCGGTTTTGTAGTAATCACAGTAGTCGCAGGTCGTGGTGCTTTTGCCTTGTCCGGCCGTGGTGCTGGTGGCGGAAAACTGGATTTCGCGTTTGCGCCGAAGGCCGTTGCGGCCGCAATTGGGGCATTTGCGAAACCTGACCATCAGATCGCCAATCTTACGTCGTAGGGAAAACAGAACAAAGCCGATCATCGCGGTGAAAATGGCAATACGCCCACCTGATTTACTGGAACGTTCGGATTTTTCCGGTTCCGGTCGCCCCTCGGCAAAGGGCAGGGCAATGCGGCGGATGATTTCGGTGGTGCCGCGTTCGATCCCCTGGGCGTATTTGTCATTGCGAAACGAGGGCAGGAAATAATCGTCAATGGTTTCCTGTGCCGCGCGGTTAAACCCCGTGCCATAACCGCTGCCCAGTTCCACCCGCATTTCGTGGTCATTGCGGATCACAAGGATCAGAATACCGTCATTGCGATCAGCATTGCCTATGCCCCATTTGTTGAACAACTCGGTGGCGAAATATTCCAGACTGGGGCTGTCGCCATAGGTTTTGCGGCTGTCGATGGTCAGCACCGTGGCCTCGACATCATGGTCCTGTTGCAAAGATTTTAACTGATCCGTCAGACGCTTTTCCGTCTGCTCGTCAATGATATTGGCGTAGTCGTTCACATAAGCAGTTTCAAAATCGGGGTAGTTTTGGGCGTATGTGAATGTCGGTAATAAAATGAATAAAAATGTTAAAATTCGGGCCATTCGGGCCTCCTAGGTTAGGTCCTTTAATACTGTGGGGATCATCATGACATCTTCACGGGTGCAATCAAACTGGCCAACCTGCACACGGATCACGAATTGCCCCTTGTGCCGTGTCTGGGTCAGGTAGATGCGGCCATCATCGTTGATGCGCGACAGCAGGGCTTCGGTTTCGACATCGCTGTCCTTGTAGCGGAAGGTGAACAGCGAAAAGGAACGCGGGGTGGTGATTTCGAAATCCGGCATTTGCGCAATGGTTTCAAGACATTCCTGCGACCAGTTGATGTGGTTGCGGATGCGGCTGCGCAACCCTTCCAGCCCATAGGCGCGCAGGGTGAACCACAGTTTCAGCGCGCGGAACCGGCGGCCCAGCGGCACGGTCCATTCGTTGTAATTGGTGATTTCATCCTGCCCCAGCGTGTTCAGGTATTCCGGCCGCAGGCCCAGCGTGTTGATCTGCGGTGCGGGGTCGCGCAGGAACTGCACGGCGCAATCAAACTGTGCGCCCAGCCATTTGTGCGGGTTGAAAACGATGCTGTCCGCCCCCTCAACCCCGTCCCACAGATGGCGGTATTCGGGGCAGATCATGGCAGAACCGGCCCAGGCAGCATCCACATGGGTATAGAGGTCATGCACCTTGGCCACGGCAATGGTGGCGCGGATATCATCACAGGCCCCGATCGAAGTGCCGCCGGTGCAGGCGATCACACCGGCGGGTAGGAACCCTGCGTCCAGGTCGGCGCGGATGGCCGCATCCAGCGCCTCTGTATCCATCGCGAAACCATCAGTGGTGGGGATTTTCACCAGATTGTCCTGTCCGATTCCGGCAATCCGTGCGCCTTTGTCGATGCTGGAATGGGTTTCGCCCGACGCATAAAGGCGCAGGCGGGGCAGGGCGGACAGGCCCGCTTTGTTGCCTTCCCAGTTCAGGGCGCGTTCGCGCATGGTCAGGATGGCGGCCAGCGTGGTGGTGGTGGCGCTGTCATGGATGGTGCCGGTGAATGTGTCGGGCAGACCCATGGCATCGCGCAACCAGTTGATCATCACCGCTTCGATTTCATTGGCGGCGGGCGCGGTTTGCCACAGCATCGCCTGCCCGGCAATCGCGTTGGCTAGCTGTTCCGCCAGCATCGAGGCGGCCGAGGCATTGGCGGGGAAATAGGCAAAGAAACGCGGGTGTTGCCAGTGGGTTGTCGCACCGGGGACGATGGATTCAAAATCGGCAAAGATCTGTTCCATCGGTTCGGCCTGCTCGGGCGCTTGCGCGGGCAGTTTTGCGGCCACATCGCCGGGGGTCAGATGCGGGCGCACCGGTTGGTCGCGCAGGGTTTTGTGATAGTCCCGCGCCCAGTCGGCGGCACGTTTTGACCAGTGGTTCAATTCATCATGATTCATGACCGCGATAGGGCCACGCGGATGCAGATTTGGCAAGCCCTTATGACTTTTTCCACCACCGTTGTTTGTAGGCCGATATCCGCGCCGCCCGCGCACGGCGCGAGGCTGAGGATTTACGGTAGTTCCAGAAGATGAAACCACCCCCCAGGACCAATAAAATCAACGCTCCGGCCCCCCATACGTAGTAAGGCGGGGAGGGCGTTTGTGTTGGCTGGTCAGCGGGGGGGAACTTGTTTTCTGATTTGTCTGCCCGCTTTTCCGGCAATTCGCTCAACAGGGCCTTTAGGGCATAGATATGGGC